>JAISAA010000105.1 GCA_031266955.1 Oscillospiraceae bacterium
AACAGATAAAAACGAAACGGTTACGACGTATACGTACGACGAAAACAACAACTGCGTATCAAGCACCGACAGTCAAGATAAAACTACGGCATACGAATACGACGACGTCGGGCGTCTGATAAAAGTCACGCCGCCGGACGGCGAAGCCACCGTTATGTCGTACAACGAACAGGGCAAGCTCAGCAGCGAAACAACACCGCTTGGCTTTGAGACAAAGTACGAGTATAACTCTGCGGGCTATATGACCGCGATGATCGACCCGCTGAACAACCGCACGAAATATACGGTTGACGCCAACGGTCGCACGACGAAGATGACCGACGCGCTCGACAATGAAACCCTCTATACGTACGACACCGCCGGAAATCTCAAAACCTCGACCGACCCGCTCGGACGCGTCACGGAATATACGTACGACAGCGAAAACCACCTGCTCAGCGAGACCGACCCGAATACCGGCGCCGTCACATACGTATACGACGACGACGGACGCGTACAATCGATGACGGACGCGCTCGGCAGCAAGTGGACGTACGGCTACAACAACGACGGCTGGCAAACTGAGCTCACAGACCCGTTTAATAACAGTCTGACCGGAACCTATGACTCCAACGGCAATATGCTCACATCCAAGGACGCGCGCGACGGCGTGACGACCTTCGAGTACAACACAGACGGTCTCGTCGTGAAAGCCACAAACCCAATGAAAGGCGTACGTAAATTCTCCTACGACAACAACGGCAATGTGATTTCAGCGACCGATGAAAATGAAAATACGTGGATATATACCTATGACAATAAAAACAACCTGACGAGCGCAAAAGACCCGCTTGATAAAACTACGACTTACGCCTACGACGACTCGGGCCGCCTGACCGAAATAAAATCCGCGTCGAACGTCACACAAACCTTCGCCTACGACCTCGACGGGCGCGTCACCAAGAGCATTGACGGCGAAGGCAATATCACACAATACGGCTACGACAAGCTGGCGCGGCTGACGAAAGTCACATATGCCGACGAGACTTTTATCGCCTACGAATACGACGCGCTCGGGCGTATGACAAAATACACCGACGCGGCGGGAAATGAAACAACGTACGACTACGACGCGGCGGGACAGCTCACAAAATATACCGACGCGCTCGGCAACGAGACGGCGTACTTCTACGACAAAAACGGCAACCTGAAAAGCGTCACGGACGCTCTCGAAAACGAAACGCAATACGAATACGACAAAAACAACAACGTCACAAAAATCACGGACGCTCTCGCGCAGACGACGGATTACACATACGACATACTAAACCGCCTAATCTCCGCAAAAGACGCGAACGGCGGCGTCACGGAATATGTATACGACAAAAACAGCAATCTCACAACGCTCACAAATCCGGACGGCGGCGTTCTCACGTACACTTACGACGCTAACAACCGCCTGATAACGGCAAGCGACGGCTACGGCGAATCGGGATCGAAGCTCGGCTACGACGACGCCGGCAACATAACGAGCATCCAAGACCCGCTCGGCAACACCACCGACCTGACCTACGACAAGCTGGGCCGCAACACGGCGGTAACTACGCCGGACGGCGGCATGATCACATACTCATACGACGACGACGGCCGCGTTACAAAGGTAACGCAGAAGCTCGACGACGAAGCGAGCGCCGTCACGGAATACACTTACGACAAAAACAACAGGATCGTAAAAATTGAGGACGCGCTCAAGCACAGCCGCACGGTGACGTACAACTCGGTCGGGCAGCTCGAATCGGAAACAGACGAAAACGGAAACACATCACACTATAAATATGACGCCAACGGCAGCCTCATAAAATACACAGACCCGACCGGCAGCTTCACAGAATACGGCTACGACGAGCTCGGACGCCTGATATCCGAGACGGCGCCGCGCAGCGGCGGGGCCGCGAGCACTACCACATACGCCTACGACAAGCTCAGCCGCGTAACGGCAATAACCGACGCGTTGAGCCGAAAAACGACGCTCGCGTATGACACGTTAGGGCGGATCAATACCGTCACCGACGCCAAGGGCGGTGTGACGCGCTATGACTACGACAAGCTCGGCAACATAGTAAAGACGACGGACGCGCTCGGAAACATCTCCGCTTTCGAGTATGACGCGATGAGCCGCCTGACAAAAGCGACGACGCCGGGCGGCGCGGCGACGCTGTATACTTACGACAGCCGGGGGCTCATAACAAAAATAGTGGACGCGTCGCGCGGCGAAATAACGGCGGAATATGACGCGAACGGCAATTTAACTAAAGAGACGGATGGAAACGGCAATATAACGGAGCACAAATATGACTCCGTAAACCGCGTCTTAAAGACGACCTACGGCGTCGGAAGCGACGGCGCGAAATCCGTAACCTACGCCTACAACGCGGCGGGCCGGCTTGTCGAGCTCGAAGATTGGACGGGCAAAACAAAGCTGCAAAGCGATTTGCTCGGACGCCTTACAAAAGTCACCGACCCGCAAGCTCGCGTCACGGAATATACGTGGGACAACGCCGGAAACCGCGCGTCGATCAAGTCCCCGGACGGCAACACGGTCACAACTTACGCCTACAACGCGAATAATCAGCTTGTCTCCGCCACGACAGGCAGCGAGACTACGAGCTACACCTACGACGGCGCGACGCGATTGAGCGGCGTAACGCTCCCGAACGGCGAGGAAACGCGCTATGTCTACGACGTGCTCGGTCAAAAGACGTCAGAGCAGCACAGCAAAGGCGGCGTCAATGTGCGCAACTACGCGTACTACTACGATGAGCTCGGGCGTCTCACATCGGAGACAAGCAATAACATAGGCGTCGGGATTCCCCAAATGCCGCAGGAAACGGCGGAATACCGCTACGACGCCCTCGGCAGACTTTCGCAGTACAAGGGCAAAAACGGAGAGAAAACTGACTACACCTACGACGCGACGGGCAATCTGCTTCGTGAAATATCCTCGCTCAGCGGCGAAACCGCGTACGGCTACAACGCGAAAAACCAACTGATCACCAAGACGGCGCCTGACGGAGCCCACGCGTTCACCTATGACAACTCCGGCAAGCTCATCAAGGAAACTCTGAACGGTGATACAATAAAAGCCCTCGAATACGACATAACCGGGCGTTTCGTTTACGGAGAAAACGCCGCCGGCGAGACCACAGAATACGCCTACAACGGTCTCGGCTACCGCGTCGGCAGCACGGTCACGCGCGCAAATCCGAATACCGCCTACTCCGACAGCGCAAACAGCGGCGGCTCGGCGCACATCGGAAGCGTGGAGGACACCATAACCGCGTGGGACGACGCCGGCTTCTACACGTGCTTCGACGCCTCTGGCAAGGCGCGACAGAACGAAATTTCGGTTGAAATAAAAACTTACGTTCAGGACTTTACATCGGGCGGCTTACGTGATATACTCATAAGCGTCGAAGGGCTCTACGACCAGACGCTGACCTACGGACTCGACCTGATTTCCGTGACGACGGTTGCAAACGCCGACGCGGAACCGAGCGTCCAGCTTTCGGCGTCAAAAACGCTCCCGCAGGTTTACGCGCACAGCAACCGCCTCGGCGGCGTCAGCTATCTCACCGACACGGACGGCAAGCTTGTCAGCTACAACGAGTTTGACGCGTGGGGCAACGCGTACACGGCGCAGCCGGAGGACGCAAACTACAGCGGGCTCGGCGTACTCACCGGCTTTACCGGGTACACTTGGGACGCCGTGCTTGAGGTGTATTTCGCGCAAGCGCGGCTGTACGACGCCGGCAACAAACGCTTCGCGCAAACCGACCCCGTCGGCGGAAGCATTGTAACTCCCCTGTCGCTGAATCCTTACCTCTATTGCCAAAACGATCCGGTTGATTATATCGATCCCACCGGGAAATATATGCCCGGCGATGAAAGCCTTTCCACACAAAAACAAGCGGAAATTGCCCTTCTTCAAACGAAATGGGATGCCGCTAACGCCAAAGGTGATACGGCAACAATGAACAGCCTGCACCAGCAGGCTAATGGTGTTCGCAGCAGAGACGATTCAAGTCCGGCACCGAAAACTCCAAATAGCACAAGCAGCGGCAACACAAACTCAGGCACGAATTCGGCGACATATCAGCAAGTGCAAGCTGTAACCGCCGCTTGGCCTCCGACGCCTTACAAAATTTTAGTACAGGAAATCGCTAAGGTCGCGCCTTCACTGTCCTTAGCCGAAGTTTTCACAACTGCTGCAAATTGGACAGGTTTTGTAAACGGACTGTCGTCACCGGGAGAGATACACGCTGCTGTGCAGAACGATATTATTCGAGAGAATCCAGATATGGGACTCCTAAGAGAGCAACCAATAAATCTTCCCAACGGTAAGACCGGCAGAGCAGATTTACTTCGTAGCAACACTCTCAACGCCACAATTTGGGAGATAAAATCTATTACACCTTCTGAAATTACAAAAGGCGTTAAGCAAATACAGAATTATGCTACCGGGCTCTGGCGCGATATCCCAGTAGAAATCGGTCGTAATGAAATACCCTCAAATGTTTTTCTGTACACAAGTTCCAAGACCGGAAACAGTTATAGCGTTGAGTATACCTACTATTATAGCGGTGTAATTGGATATTCATATAATCGGTTAGAAAAACAGAATCAGCCCGCTGCCATTCCCGCGCCAACCCCGCGAGAAGAAGATACTGTCTCATCAAAAACGGAAGAACAGCGTTCAGGTCAATCGGCTCCGGGCTTTGCATCTGGACCGAGCTTACAGGACATTATAACTGCTATTCCAAACACAGGGGATAATACGCCGCAATGGGTTGCAGATATATTCCTATGGTTAGACAATTCGTTCAATTAAGTAATCGCGAGGAAATATAATAATCTATGGAATATTTTTTACAACAATACTTTGCCAGTGTTAAGAAAATAGTTGAACCGCTTGGTTTCAAGCGTGATAAGTGGTTGTTTGGTAGAGTCATAAATGATGTCTTTCAATGCTTTCATATCGATAGAATTATACGCTCAAAGAACTATGCAGATTGCAGAATACAGTTTGGAATAGAACCATTGTGTCGTAAAATCGACCACAAAACATTGCAATACTTCCTAATATTAGAGCTTGGGCAGCCACTTGGCCGACAGCAATTGGATTGGTGGGATTATGACAGATCGTCAGAAATAAGTATGGACAACTGCGTCAGTACAGTTGCTGAAGATATTCGTACTCGGTTAGTCCCACTTTTTGAGCAGGCAATAGATACAAAATCGGCATTGAAAGCTTTGTGCGCTTTGGAAAAGAATATTTGTGAAACAGTTTTCGCGCACTCGGATTCTGATGTGGATTTATATTGGAGTTCCGATAAAGATAAATTATATATGGCACTCAAACATTCAAATTACGGCTATATTTTGCATGCATATGAAACAATAAGAACGCAGCCCAAACGGGAATTTGAGAATTTCAAGAATAAAATCGCAAATTCATATGGATATTCGAGCTTTGACCCTCAAAAATTTAACATGCCATCCGAAGTTGTAAACTCTATAAACATCCAAACTGCTGAAATAGAGCAAAGTTCGATGGAGCGAGTTTCCATTTATCGGATTTTTGTTGAAATGATAAACGCTCGAAGCAACAAAAAAACTATAGCACAGCTTAATCAGCAACTTGACGACTTATCAATTAAAAATAACAAAGCAACAAAATATATCGATCATTTTATTTCTTTGATTTGCGAGAGAGACGACGAGCAAATCCGTAAACAGCTCGAAGAAAACGAAGCCTATTCCCGCGAACAATTGAAGCGCTTCATTGTCAAGAAAGCGTCAAGATGAATAAACGTCTATCAATTATTCCAACACCGGTTCAAAAAGAGGAGAACTCTACTGCGTCACAGCCGGATACGCAGCGTGCAGGACAATCAGTCCCGGGATTTGCAACCGTGCCAAGTTTACAGGATATTATAACCGCTATTCCAAACACGGGAGACGATACTCCTCAATGGGCTGCGGATATATTCATGTGGCTCGAAAGCCATTTGGGCTGATGCGGTTCAGGAGAAAAGTCATGGAGTACTTTGTGCAGCAATGTTTCACACGAATTAAGGCAATAGTTGAACCATTAGGTTTTAAGCGAGACAAAAAGCTGTTTGGGCGCATTATAAATGATGTTTGGCAGAGTTTTTATATTGATATAATTAACCGCACGAAAGATTATGCCGTATGCAGAGTAGGATTTGAAATAAGCCCGCTATGCAGAAAACTTGAATATCAATGGATTTTCAATACTTGGGTACTTGAGCTCGGGGAACCACTTGGTCGTCAACAACGGGATTACTGGGACTACAGCAGAACATCAGAAGAGAGTGTAAATAGCTGCATTGATATAATCATCGAAAATATAAGCGTTCGCTTAATTCCTCTCTTTGAGCAAGCAATAGATTCAAAAATGGCATTGAACGCCTTATGTTCTGTGGAAAGAAAAATCTGCGAATCGATTTTCAAGACCCCTGATATTGACGTGTACTGGACGTATGATAATAATAAATTATATATGGCACTTAAACACGAGGACTACAATTTCATTTTGCACACGCATGAAATGGAAATATTAATTGAGAAGATGTCATTAGAGAGCAACAGGCAAAGCGCAATAGAGCACTATGGGTATCCGAGTTTTGAACCGGAAAAATATAATATACCTCCCATAGTCGTTAAAAATATACGTGATAAAATAGCGGAGTATGAAAAAAAAGCGAGCAAACGAATAAGCCACAACCAAACGTTTATTGATATACTCAAAGCCCGAAATAATAAAGAAGTCCAGTGGGAGCTTTACCGGCAGTTGAACGACCGTGCTGAAAAGGATGGCAAACCACAATTGCATCCTCAAGACATTATCAAGCTGATTTGTGAACAGGACGAACCTCAAATCCGCAAACAGCTCGAAGAAAATGAAGCTTACTCCCGCGAGCAGTTGAAACGCTTCATTGTACAAAAGCATTGAAATGAATTTGAGTTAACTATTACACTGCTCGCTTCGACGCCTCCGGCAAGGCCCGGCAGGATGAAATTTCGGTTGAAATAAAAACTCATGTGGGAGTGCCCCAAGTGCGGATTCGGAAAAAATCTAATGCGGCGAACGTGTCACTCTTATCGCGGGCGTTTCTGATGTGCTCTGGGATAACCCACATCAATTTTCTTGTCCACTCCATTTTTGGGAACGAGGGCGCGGCGTGCCGCGCCCCTACGGCGGGGATTTGGGCTTTGGCGGCGCGCGCCGCGCGCGTCCCCCGTAGGGGCGCAGCACGCTGCGCCCGCGTAATATAAATAACGCCTTTCTTTATTGAACCTTTTCCGAATCCGCGCTTGGGGCACTCCCACTCATGTTCAGGACTTTACAAGCGGCGGCTTACGTGATATACTCATAAACGTCGAAGGGCTCTACGACCAGACTCTGACCTACGGACTCGAATTGATTTCCGTGACGACGGTTGCAAACGCCGGCGCGGAACCGAGCGTCCAGCTTGCGGCGTCAGCTATCTTACGGATTCAAACGGCAAGCTCGTAACCTACAACGAATTTGACGCTTGGGGGAATTATACATCACAGCCGGAGGACGCGAATTATTCCGAGCTCGGCGTGCTCACCGGCTTTACCGGGTACACTTCGCCGTGCTTGAAGTGCATTTCGCGCAAGCGCGGCTGTACGACAGCGCGAGCAAAAGGAAGACAACGGCAACAAAAAATAAAATCCGGAAACGCTCCGGGAACCGGGATATATTTACCGCAGCAAAACGCCGTCCGGCAGACATTTATATTTTTCCCGTCCTCGCGTGTTACTTTCCGGAAAAACGATGTATACTAAGGTAGTAACGGCGAAAATCGCGGACGATTCCGGGCGCTGGACAGTCGTCACAGCGCATATGACTCAAAGGATCGGAGCAAATAAGGAGGATTTGATTTATGACGCAATATCAAAAACCATACTATGACGCGGAGCACGACGTAATTTACGTGACCTTCGCGGACAAAAGCAATTCCTACGGCGAGGACGTCAGCGAAAACGTGACCGTAATGCGCGATTACGAAACCAACGGTATAACCGGGCTCATAATATATGACTACGCGCGCTTGAAGCAATCCGGCGCTCTCGGCGTGTTATCGTCGTTGATTGGCGCGGACAACTCCGAAACAAAGGCGGTTGTCAGGACGGGATAATAGCCCTCGCCAAATCCAAATCCGCCGGACGCCGTCCGGTTTGACGATTGATACCCCCGTTCAAAAGCGCCATACATAGCGCCCCGCCGAAAGGATTCCTCCCAAATGCCCACCAAAATAAAAAACGAACTATAATCATCATCCTACATATGCCATAAAGGAGGCAACAAAATGGATATCAAAGGAACATCGCGGCGGCTTGTCGGTTTTTGTCAAGTTCCGTCCCGCAGAAGCGCAAGATAAGCTTCGTATGAAAATCTTCTGCCCCTCCGGTTTCCGGCGCTTTGTACGAGTATTCCCGCTCGGCACAGTCGGTTTACCGCCGATGAAACGGTGCTGAACGCCATATCCAACGCGGCCGCGGTTTTGCGGATTTCTATGATAGGGTTTTGTTCGAGATATTCAAGCAGGCGCAGGGCGGTTTTTGACGCCCTGCCAAGGCTCTCTGCGACTTTTACGTTTTGGGTATGAAGCTCCGACAGCCTGTCAATGGTATCGGCCGCGTCCCGCGCCGATTCCAAAATCGCTTGCAGGAAAAACTTGACCCATTGCTCATAGCTCCCCTTGCTACGCACCTCAGTCATACGGTCATAGTATTCCACACGGTTCTTTTTGAGAAAGTATGAGATATACAGCGAGGGGGAAGAAAGCACGCCTTTTTCCATCAAAAACAGCATGATCAAAAGCCGCCCGATGCGCCCGTTGCCGTCGAGGAACGGGTGTATGGTCTCAAACTGATAGTGTATCAACGCGGCGCGAATCAGCACGTCAAGCTCGTCGTCGGCATTGATATACTTTTCAAGGTCTGACATCGCTTCCGTCATATCCTCCGCGCTCGGCGGGATATACCGCGCGTTTTTGAGCGTACTCCCCTGCCCGCCGATCCAGTTTTGAGAGCGGCGAAATTCACCCGGGCTTTTTTCTTCTCCCCTGACCCCCTGCATCAAAGCCGCGTGGGTCGCCTTGATCAAGCGGTTACAGACCGGCAGCTCTCTCAGCCGGCGGACGGCAAGCTCCGTCGCCTTGATATAGTTGACGACGTCAGCCACATTGCGGTTTGCGTTCTCGTCAACAAGCGGGTCGAGCACATCCTCTAACGTCGCCTGCGTTCCCTCGAGCTGTGAGGACATCAGCGCTTCCTTTCGGACGTACATGGACACGAACAAATTGACGTTCGGAATATACGAGGAACGCCCGTCCAGTAAAGCGAGCTGCTTGTTTGCCGCCACAAGCAGCGCTATTATATCACCGTCGAGCTCAATTTCCGGATCTGGCGGTAAAGGCGTCGGCAAAAAGGACTTATAAGCGGACTCACCGGAAAGGTTTGTTTTGAATACGCCGGCGCGCGCGGCTGTCATCGTGCTCGCCTCCTTCAAAGTAAAATAAGCGTACACATCATATCCGTTTTATTTCGACTTGTCAAGCGAAATCAAAATAATGCTCCCTAAAGTCACTCGCAATCACTGTATGCCGATGTATTTTGTGTTCCTGCCCGTGCCGACTTTTTCCGCCAGACCGTTTTTTATCATTCCGGCGAGCGCGGCCTCTACGGTAGTCGGGCTGACGTCGGGCAAACAGAAGCATATCTCCCGCTTGGAAATGGGCAAAAGGCTGTTCAGCACAGTCGCTTCCACTCTCCGCCGCTTCGTCACTTTCTCGGCATTTACTACGGCAAACCGTTTATCAAGCTCTTTGTAGCAGAACAGCAAGGTCGTGATAAAGTTTTCAATGAACGTAAAATAACTGTTTTTGCCGTCATGCCACCCGCCGGAGGACAACCGCAGGGCTTCGTAGTAATCCCCTTTTCCTCGGTTGATCTGTTCCTCAAAAGAAATGTATTTCCCCGCGTCAAACCCGTTTTTATAGAGCAGGAGCAGGGAAAGCAGCCGGGACATTCTGCCGTTGCCGTCCGCGAACGGGTGGATACAGAGGAAGTCAAGGACAAAGCACGGCACAAGCAAAAGCTGATTTACATTGTAGCTGCTCCGGGCGTCCATATAGGCGAGGATAAGCTGTTCCATCGCGGCGGCGGTTTCGTTTGCCGGAGTCGGCGCAAATCGTATCCGCCGCGCCCCGGAAGCGTCTACCTCCATTATGACGTTATCCGACCGCTTATACCGCCCGCCGTTTACGGGGGCGTAAGAGAGCATGGTTTCGTGAAGCCGCAAAATATCGCGTTCCCTGACGTCCAGCGTGTCAAACCCCTCGTGTATCAGGGCAAGCGCGTCGCGGTATCCCGCGATTTCCGCTTCATTGTGATTTAACGGGGCGCTGTTTTGATTGACGATCTCGTGAATGCGCTGTTCGCCGGTGACGATCCCCTCAATGGCGTTCGACCCCTTGACTGACTGCACCTTCGCAATGCTCTCTAAACGGGTGAATACGTCGGGGTAATTTCCCTTGCGCTCATTTTCGCGCTCACGAAGCTCGGCAATCGCGCTGACGATGTTGACAAGTCCCGCGGGGAGCATACCGTTTTCCAAAAAAGAATAATCGAAGCTTCTCATCGAACAGACCTCCTGTTGTTTTCTGCATATAGTATAGCACATCATATGCAGAAAACAACCCCACGAGGCAAATTTTCTGCATATGATTTATCGGATTTTATGCAGAAGCGAAAAAACATTAAGTTGCAAAATCCGGCGCGGAGTGGTAGTATAGGTCAAATTCGATTTTTTAGGAGAGTAGCTTTGAAAAAACTTGTAGTTTCGATCATTTTGATTCTCTCGGCGTCAGCGGCGCCGCTTACGGGCGCGTTCACCGCCCCGCTTTTTTACGACGTGCCGGAAACCGTTTGGTATTACGACAGCGTCGCGTTTGCCATAGAACGCGGTCTCATCGACGGGCGCGGCAACGGTTCTTTCGACCCCAACGGAACGCTGACGCTGCGTGAAGCGGCGGCTCTCGCCGGGCGTTTGAACCCTGATTATAAGCCCCCCGAGCCGCAAAACGGCGATGCGCCGGTCTCTCGCGCGCAATTCGCCGAGTACGTTTATTCCGCGATGGGGAAGGACAAGCTTGAAGCGATAAATGAGATCACCGACTACGCGATCCGCGATGTCGCGCGGGACGCCGAGTACGCCGACGCCGTTTACGCGCTTTACAGGGCGGGGGTGCTCACGGGTTCCGATGAATTCGGCAGATTTTTCCCCGCGCGGACGCTGACCCGCGCCGAGGCGTGCGTTTTAGCGCGCCGCGCGTTAGAGCCCGCGTCCCGGCGCTATACGTCCCTGCCGGACAAAATCAGCGCGGAGGATATTTTCACGCTCAGCATAAGCAGCGCGTTCACTATCGAGACCTATGACGGCAGCGGAAAATTCATCAGAAGCGGCAGCGGCTTTTTCATTTCACCTGACGGCCTCGCCGCCACGTGCTTCCACGTGCTCACGGGCGCGTATTCCGCGGAGATCACAATAAGCGGCGGCGGGAAGCACAAGGTCCTCGGCGTCGCCGCCTACAACGCCGAGACAAACGCCGCGCTGCTGCGCATAGAAGGCGCCGGCTTCAACTGGCTGCCGATAGCTGACTCCGACGGCGTGAAAACGGGCGCGACGGCGTATTCACTCGGAAGCCCGCTCGGCCTTGACGGGACGATCTCCGAGGGCGTCATCTCGTATGCCGGGCGCGAGGTCGAGGGGCAGGATATGCTGCAATTCACGTCAAATATCTCGCAAGGCAGCGGCGGCGGCGCGCTGCTCGACGTCACGGGGCGCGTTATCGGGATAACAAGCAGCTCTTACACCGCGGGCGAGACGCTGAATCTCGCCGTAATGTCAAACCATATAACGGCGCTGAGAGCCGGCGGAACAACGCCGCTCGGGGCGATCGCGCGCGCCGCGTAACCGCATAAAAAAACGCAGGGGCGAACCTATGTGTTCGCCCCAAATGTGTTTCTCCCAAGCGGGATTTTACGCGTCGTCCTCCGCAATTCCGTCAGCGAGCTGGAGGGCGTATGCGAGGGCGCGGCCGTAGCTGTTGCCGTTCAGCAGCAGCGGATAGTCCACGGCATACATTCCGCCGGCGGCGTTTCCGACGGCGTATAGGCCCGGGATCGGGTCGTGATTCGTGTCGAGCACGTTCAGGCTTGCGTTTGTCAGCGCTCCGCCGAACACGTCGAGCAGCGAGGGGCCCCATTTCAGCGCGATAAACGGCGGCTTGACGATTGGCGTCAGCAGCTCGCTACGCTTGCCGAAGTCCTTGTCGTCGCCGTCCGCGACGATTTGGTTGTAGCGCGCGACGGTCTTTTTCAGGGTGTCCGCCGGAATGTCGATCTTCTCCGCGAGCTCTTCGAGCGTGTCCGCGATGAAGCCGTTGCCGCCGTTGACGTACACGTCGTTTTCCCCGCCGTCGCCGAATACTGAGTTCCCGTAAATCGTGCCGTCGATGGATTTTTTAAGGGCGGCGCGGTCGAAGCTGTCCCCGACGACGCTGAGCGGCGCCATACCTTGGCCTCCGAGCAGCTTCCAGCGCTTTTCTATGTCGTCAAGCCAGCTGGCGTCGAACACCGAAAACGCGAAATCTCCGCCCGGCTGCATAAGGCAGCGCACGGATTTTGCCTGCATCCACGTGTCCTCGTTCATAAAGCGCTCGCCGCGCTGGTTCACGTGGAGGAAAAAGAACTGATAGCCGCTGTAGCCGAGCGCGTGCAGCGTCGGCGCCCATTCGGGATTGTCGAGGATGCCGCCCGCCCAGTACGCCATTTTCTGGCCGTCGCCCGTGTTTCCCTTGCGCGGGAAGCGCTTTGACGGGCGCAGTCCGATGGGGCAGAAAGCTTCGAGCATTTCGTCGTCGTCGCTCGCGTCGCCCGTGGCGAGCACTGTGGCGCGGCTCGCCGTTACGCGGCGCGTTTGGCCGTCTTTCGACGCGCAGACGCAGCCCGTCACGCGGCCTGCGGCGTCTTTTTCAAGATACAGCGCGGTCGTGCTCCTGTACAGGCGTCCGCCGAACTCTTCTAAAGCTTTCTCTAAGATCTCGCACGCTAAGAAGCCGCCGCCGAAGCTTTGATATTTCTCGCAACCCGGCTTTTTGCTTATATGGTGGGTGCCGTAATATTCGCAAAACGCCTCTCCGCGATACGGGACGTAGAGGCTTATATCGAGATTTTCCTCCCCGCCGGCGAGGTCGCACAGCCAGTCGAAGCCCTCTCCGCTCCTGTTTATGAAAATCCAGAGCAGGTCCTCCTGCACGCGGCTACCGCTGACCTTAAGCCAATCGGCCGCGAACTTTTTCGGGTTTATGTAATACCCGTGCTGCTTCATATACCGGCTGTTTACGCCGGAGATTTGGCCGGCGAGCGACACCTGGCGCTCGTTTTTGTCGATCACCGTCACCTTTTTGCCCTCCTGCGCGAGCCTTGCCGCCGCCGCGAGCCCGCTGATGCCGCCGCCGATAATGAGCACTTCCGTTTCATACGTCTCCGAAATCTCGCTTTCGGGGATTACAGCCGGCGGAGTCTCCCAGCTGTAGCCCTGCTTTTTGCTCAGCTTGCTGTAGAATTTTGTGTTTGACATAATGACGCCCTTTCCGCCGCACGCTGCTGCGCGCGGACGTTTGATTTAATTTGGTGAAATTATATCATTGCCTTGCGGAAATTGCAATATGAAACAGAAGTCGTTCCCTCTTACTTCTTCGACGCGATCAAGACCCTGATCCTCCCGCCCGCGGGGAAGCCTCCGTTGTCCACATAACCGAACACGCGGTATTCGTCGCCGTCGCTTATAGTCCCGACGCCGACGGGCGTATATTCGCCGTTGCTGTAGACGTAGATTTGCGCGCCGGGGGCAATTTCGGTCCTTTTGCCGTCGGCCTCCGCCCAGAGGTCGCTGACGGAGGTGATATCCACGCTCCTGAGGTTCCGTATGCGCTCGATGGCGCCTTTTTTGTTGTAATAGAACACGGCGCCGCCCTCTTTTACGCCGAAGGCCGTGCTTTGGCTGCTGTAAGCGCCCGGCTTGCCGTCGATCACGTATGAGTACGAGCCGGATATATTGAACGACGTTGAGGGGTCGTCCGGGTCGGGCTTCGTCTCGGTCGCGGAGGTTATGATCCCGTAGACGTACTGGTCGCCCGTGACGTCGCGCAGTATCAGGCGGTATATCTTCCCCGCCGCGTCAAGCGCGTAAAAACGGACGTCGCCGTAGGCGAGCTGCGCCCCCGCGAGCCGTTCGCGCGACACCGTAACGGCGCCGCCGGACGAATTTGTGTCAAGTATCTGGATATCCCCGGAGAAAACATAGTCTCCGAGCGTGTCCCCGTCATCGCCGACCGTGCCAACGATGCTTTTCTCACTGAGTCTTGAAAGCTCTCCCGCTCTGCCGGTATAGCCCGCGGATACCATCGTTCCGGGGTCCATTGTCCCGCCGCCGAGCGTGTATTCGCGCGCGAGACCGTCCGTGCCGACGACCGTCGCGACGTCGTACAGCACGGCCTTGCCCGTCGAATCCGTATAGCTGCTTTTGGCGACGGCTTTGACTACGCCGTAAACCGTATCGTTTATCGACTCCGCGGGGACTATCGAGCAGACGGCGTCGTCCCGCCCGAGCAGCAGCGTGACCTTATCCCCCGCCTTATATTCACCGAGGTCGGAGACCGAATGAGCGGCGGCGGACGTCGCGAGCGTATAACTCACTCCCGCGACGGTCACGGACGCGGGGTCGGACGTCCCCGGCAGCACCGCCGTAAGCGCCCCCGTGACGCGCTTTGAGTACAGCCATACAGTTCTGAGATTTTTATGATAATAGCAAACGTCATACGCCTGCGCCGACGCGGCGGTGGATATCGCGCCGTTTCTGTAGACCGTCATATTATCGGTCGTGAACGGCAGCGCGGCGGCGAGCGCCGAGCCGCTTTTCAGGATGACGGGACCCTCAACGCCCGCGTTTACAAGCGCGGTGTAGTTCAGCTCTCCCGCGGAATCGAGCCTGTAGCCGAGCGTCGCCGCGTAGGCCGTCCCCTGCTTTGTGTCCGCCGTGAGCATATTGTAGAAAATGTTCATACAGTCGCGCCTTGTGACGGTCTGCCCCCGCGTCGCCGTGACGTTCGCGTCAAGGCCGAGAGCCCTGTACTTGGCGAGCTGCGCGTCCGGGAACGCCCCGACGAGATCGGCCTGCGTGTAGCCGAGCATACGCACGGCAAGCGTCGCGGCTTCCTCGAGCGTTATGCCCTTGTCCGGGCGGAACGTGCCGTCCGAATAGCCCGTGACCCAGCCGTTGTCAACGGCAATTTTGACGGACGGCGACGCCCAGTGCGAGCTTTTTACGTCCTTGAACAGCGAATAGCCGGACGCCTCCGCCGCCGTGTCCTTGTACACCGAAGCGTTTACGGCGAGCTTTACGAACTCCGCGCGCGTAATATCGTCCGAGAGGTTCATCCTCCCCTTTTCGTCGCCCGTCATAATGCCGAGCGCGCGGATCGTGTTTTCGACCTCCGTCTGATCCGCCGCCGCCGCGGGCATTGCGAAAAGCGAGAGCGTTAAGACGAATGCGAGGATAAGCGATATTTTCTTTTTCATATTTCCGAGTCCTTTCATAAAAACATCTGTCGTAAAAGAATTTGCCGTAAAATAATAATTACTCATAGCGCAGCGCGTCTATCGGATTGAGCTTCGCCGCTTTTTTCGCCGGGAGATATCCGAACAGTATCCCTATCACGGCGGATATCCCGAACGCCATAAATACCGAGGCTATCGACGGCGATACCGTCAGGCTTTCCTCCGTCATCGCCGCGATGACCTGCGTCGCGACGGCGGAGAGCCCGAAGCCCGCGAGTATGCCGAGCGCCCCGCCGATAACGCTCGTCGTCGCGGCTTCTATGACGAACTGCGACATAATGTACCGTTCTTTAGCGCCGAGCGCCTTGCGTATACCGATCTCGCGCGTGCGCTCCGTGACGGATACGAGCATAATGTTCATTATCCCGATGCCGCCGACGAGCAGGGAGATGCCCGCGATCAGCGCCAAAACCGTTATCAGGATGTTCAGCATCTGCGTCATAGTGCCGAGCAGCTCGCTCATACTTTGCACTCTGTAGGCGTTGTCGGAGCCGAAAACGTCGTAGAGCTCATCCTCCATCACCTCTTTTGCCGGCGTGGCGAGGTCTTCTGACACAAGCGTCACGGTGTACGAGTTCAGCACGCCGATGCCGCTCATACGCGCGGCCGTCGAGTACGGGATGAATATAACGTCGTCCGCGCCGCCCTCCTCCGTCTCGCCGCTGTCGGCTATGATGTCGAGCACGCCGATTATCGTGAACATCCGTCCCGATATTTTCAGCGTTTCGCCGACGGCCTCGCCGTCAAAATACGTCTCGTTCACATATTTTCCGACGACGCAGACGTTGGCGCGCTCCCTGACGTCAACGTAATACAGCCCGCGCCCGCCCGGCATCAGAAGATACTGCTTCATTTCGAGATAATCCTCGCTGACGCCCGTCACCGACGGGGATTCCAGCGTCTCGCTCCCGAGCTTCACCGACGCGCCGCCCATAGAAACCGTCGGAGACAGCTTTAAGAAATATTCCGGATGCTCCTCAACGATTTCATACATCTTTTCCTCTGAAACGGAGCGCGAGCTGCCGCGCCCGGTTATCATAATGTTCAGCGTGTCGGTCCCAAGGCTTTTGAACGCGTCAACCATATAGTTTTCCATCCCGTTGCCGAGCCCGACTATCGTGATGACGGACATAACGCCGATTATAATGCCGAGCATAGTCAGGAACGCGCGCATCTTCCCCGCGAGTATGTTTTTCAGCGCGAGCTCAAAGGACTCAAAAAATCTCATACGCCGGCCTCCGTTCTCACGTCCCCGCCCACTCCCGGCGCGGCTGATACCGGGCCGTCATACGATACTCTCCCGTCCTCCAACCGGATGACGCGCTGCGCCCGCGCCGCTATTGAGCTGTCGTGCGTAATCAGCACCACGGTGTTGCCCTCCTCGTTGAGCTCGCGGAGCATCGAAAGCACTTCAAGCCCGGTTTTCGAGTCGAGCGCGCCCGTCGGCTCGTCGGCGAGTATTATCGACGGGCTGCCCACAAGCGCGCGGGCTATCGAAACGCGCTGCTGCTGCCCGCCGGAAAGCTGGTTCGGCCTGTTTTTCAGCTTATCGCCGAGCCCGACCTTTGTCAGGACGTCCGTCGCGCGGCGGCGGCGCTCTGATTTCGATACGCCGGCGTACATCAGCGGTATTTCAACGTTTTCACGTAGATTGCTTTTCGCCAGCAGATTGTACTGCTGAAAAATGAAGCCGATCATCTCATTGCGTATCTCCGCCAACGCGTTCTTGCGCAGCGTGCCGACAGACACCCCGCCGAGAAAATATTCCCCGAAGGTCGGCACGTCGAGGCAACCGATTATGTTCATACAAGTGGATTTCCCCGAGCCGGACTGCCCGACTATCGCGACAAACTCGCCTTTATATATGCTCATATTGATCTCGTCGCACGCGCGGACGACGTTGTCGCCCATATAATAGTGCTTCGACACGCTGCGGAACTCGATAAGCGGCGATCCGTTACGCTCCATCGCCCTAACCTCCGTAGCGCACTGTGCCGTCCGGCCCGGGCGCGGCGCCGGCGCCGCGCGTCACTGTCATCGTGCCGCCGCCGGTCATACCGCCGCCCATGCCCATTCCGCCCGGCATCATCACGAACATATTCTGCGACTCCGCCTGCCTGACGTACGTTATCTCGTCTCCCTCGCGCAGCCCGGATTTTATTTCGATATACGTTCCGTCCGAAACGCCCGTTTCGACGGCGACGTATTCGTAGCCGTCCGGGACGCCCTGCGAGATATTGACCTGACCCGCGCCGCCGCCCTGCGGAATATTGCCCTGCGGAATATTGCCCTGCGGAGCTTGGCTCTGCGGGATATCGCCCTGCGGGAAATCGCTCGGCGGAGTCCCGCCGAACTGCGGGATATCGCTCGGCGGCGTCTCGCCGTCCGACGCTTCGCCGCCGACAGTTTTGACGAGCACTCGGTTTCCTCTCGCGACGGCGCCTATCGGCACCGAAAGGACGTTTTCGGCGCTTTGGAACACGATCTCGGCGTCCACGTTCATTCCCGGCAAAAGCTCTCCGGCGTCGTCAATGCGCACCGTCACGGGGTACGACGTCACGCCGTTCGCCGTCGCGCCCTGAATGCTTATTTTAGTTACGACGCCCGCGAACGCGCGCCCCTCGACGGCGTCGGCGGTTATATCCACGCTCTGCCCGACCTCGATTTTCTTGATATCCAGCTCGTCGATATTCATCGTCATTTGCAGATAGGTCAGATCGTATATCGTGCAGAGGACCTTTCCGGCGCTCAGCGTGTCGCCCTGCTTGTAGTCCTTGGAGATCACCGTGCCGTTTATCGGAGATTTTATCGTGTAATTGTCGAGCTGATCCGTTTGATTCTCCATCGCGATCTCCGCGTCGCGCAATTGCCTGTACGCGTTGTCGATCGCGTCACTGAGAGAATCGCTAGTGAGCGAAACAAGCCTTTGCCCCTCAAAGACGTAATCCCCTTCGCTGACGGCTATCGCCGCGACGTCCCCGGAAAGCTCCGCCGAGACCGTCTTTTCGCTTTTATACTTAAACGTCCCCGCACCCGCCGCGACGGCGTCTCCGACACCCGCCGTGGCCGTCAGAGACGGCGAGATCGCTCCCGGATTCTCCACCTCTATCGTCACATACCGCGCGACGACGTTCCCGGACAAGACGATATCCGCCCCGCCGAGCTTCGTCACCCGTCCCGGCAGCGTCTCAAACGAGCCGTCGAGCGTGACCTCGGCGGCCTGACCGACGCGGATATCCGCCGCGTCGTCCGTAAGGAACGGCAGCTCTATCGTCATATACCGGCTGTCAACGATGCTGATCATCGGCTGGCCGCCCGTCACGCTGTCGCCATATTCGATATCAAGGCTTGTTATGTACCCGGACGCGCTCGCCGTTATCTCCAGCTTTTCAAGGTTTTCAAGCTGCCTGTTGTAGGCGTTGCGCGCTGAGGCGAGCGAGAGCTCCGCGCGCTCTAAGCTGCTGGAGGTGTTCGAGCTGTCGATCTTATAAAGCTCGGTGTCCTTTTCAACGACGTCGCCTTCCTCGAACTCCGCCGTGATGATCTCGCCCTCTATGAGCGTCGTGACGGAATACGAATCCGCCGGGCGCAGCGTGCCGCTGCCCGACAGGGAGGACGAAATGTCGCGCCGCGTCACAACGTCCGTCACATATGAGGACGACAGGCCGGAGGCCGCCTCTCTGTACCGCGCGATGATCGGCCTGACGAATATGACCGCGGCGGCGATTATCGCCGCGATAATGATGAGGGCTATCCATTTCTTTTTGCCCCGCCGCTTTTTCGGCGCTTTCTGAGGGGCCGGCGCCGCCTCCGCCGGCGTTACCGCCGCTGTCGCCTCGATTTCAAGTTCCATAATGTTGTCCTTTCAC
>JAISAA010000137.1 GCA_031266955.1 Oscillospiraceae bacterium
TGGGATAATGGCCGTGCCACTCGTGGCGCTGACCTCGCCTCCTGTGATCGATATGCTGCCGGTTGTATAGATGGCGCAGTCACCGGTCGTCTGCACCTTGCCCGCGTCACTGACTGTAACAGTGATATTGTTACTCAGGGAGTAAATGTTGATGCTGTTGCGGCTGGACGAGCTGCTTAAGGAGGGTCTGCCGCGTTCGTCGCCAATGAAAACACAAAGAAAAGCGTCAATACCGTCGCCGCCGCAAGCCGCAAGGGTAAAAAGCTCCTCTTTGTTTTCATTTTGCCTGACCTCCGCTTTTTCTCAATGTAACCTGCTTCGCAGAGTGTTACATTGGCGTTTTTGTTATTCCGTTTACCAGGTTTTATGCCGCCGCAATTCTTGTTTTTCGTTCCGCGGCAAGTGAAGCTTTCCGCCGCTTACAACTGCGAACTCAATGATAATCGGGTAATGTAACACTCTGCGAAATGTGTTACATTGGCGTTCATATCAAAAGGAGGATTTATTATGGCACTCCTCTTTCGCCGTCACGAGGCGTTATCTCGGCGTCTCTCAGGACGACAGGGATGAGGTGTACCGAAAGCTCGCCGGGGTCGTCTGAGCTTGTTGACGCTGTCAGTATATCGCAGATTTCGGAGGGATTTAACAGCTTTTGAAAAATTTTTTCCGTGCCCGCTCTGCGGGGAGTGCCCCAAGTGCGGATTCGGAAAAAATCTAATGCGGCGAACGTGTCACTCTTATCGCGGGCGTTTCTGATGTGCTTCCCGGGATAAACCACATCAATTTTCTTGTCCACTCCATTTTTGGGAACGAGGGCGCGGCGTGCCGCGCCCCTACGGCGGGGATTCGGGCATTGGCGGCGCGCGCCGCGCGCGTCCCCCGTAGGGGCGCAGCACGCTGCGCCCTCGTAATATAAATAACGCCTTTCTTTATTGAACCTTTTCCGAATCCGCGCTTGGGGCACTCCCGCTCTGCGCGGGGGCTTGTGCGTTTGAAAAAAATATGGTACAATGGCGAAAAATACAAGCACTAACAGCGAAAGGCGGAGCGGACGATTGCGATTAAAGTCAATAGAACTTGCGGGTTTCAAGTCGTTTCCCGATAAAACTCTCCTTTCGTTTGAAAAGCCTGTGACCGTCATTGTCGGGCCGAACGGCTCGGGGAAATCGAATATAGCAGACGCCGTTATGTGGGTCACGGGCGAGCAGTCCTCAAAGGCTCTGCGCGGCGGCAAGATGGAGGACGTCATATTCGGCGGCACGCAAAAGCGCCCGCAGATGGGCTTTGCCGAGGTCTCGCTCATCCTCGACAATCTGGACGGCGCCGTCGGCGTCGAGAACACCGAGGTCGTTTTAACGCGCCGCTATTACCGCTCCGGAGAGAGCGAATATTACTTAAACCGCAAACAGGCGCGCCTGCGCGATATATCAGAGCTCTTGATGGACACCGGCCTTGGCAGAGAAGGCTACAGCGTCATCGGGCAGGGGAGGATCGACGATATTCTGTCCGCGCGCAGCCGCGAGCGACGCGATGTGTTTGAGGAAGCCGTCGGCATCTCGCGCTACCGCCACCGCCGGGAGGAAGCCGAGCGCAAGCTCTCTCAGGCGCAGGAGAATCTTTTGCGCATCGGCGATAAGATAACGGAGCTTGAGCTGACGGTCGAACCCTTGCGCGAGCAGGCGGAAAAGGCCAGGCGCTTTCTGCTTTTGCGCGATGAGCTCCGCGCGTTAGAGGTTTCGATCTGGGGAAAATCTCTCATAGAGCTGAAAGAAGCGCTTATAAAATCCGAGACCGATATTAAAACGGCGGAGGACGCCGCCGCGCGCGCGTCCGAAGTCTCAGAGCGTCTTCAAGGCGAAATTGAGGAGCTTGAGGCTTCCCGCCGCGCCGAGGATATGCGCGCGGAAGCCGAGCGCGAAGCCGCCGGTAACGCCGAACGCCGCGCCGCTGAAATAACAGCCGAGCTGTCCGCCGTCAGCACGCGCCTGGAGACCAATATTTCACGCGCCGAGGACATTCGCGGCGAGCTTACGCAACAGTCCACGCGCGAGGACAGGGTGCTGCTGCAAATATCGGAGCGCGAGGAACGGCTCAAAGCCATCGCGAGCGAGCAAAAAAGCGCCGGAGACGGCATAGCGAGCCTTGAAGCCGAGCTCCGGGAGCTCAGCGCGCAAGCCCAGTCCGGGGAGCTTGAACGCATGGCTCTCTCGGAGCGCGAGCGCGACGCGGCGCTGCATTTAGCCGAGCTCCGCGCGCGCGTCTCGGCTCTCGGCGAACAGGCGCAGGAGCTTCTTGACGGCGAGACCGCGGCGGTCACCGAAAGCGCCGTCGCCGCCGAGTCTCTCGCCGAAGCTTCCGGCGAGCTTGACGAGCTGACGAAAAAGACCGAGGCGGCGCGCGAAGCCGCCGACGAACTCCAAAACGCCATGCGCGGCTACGAAATGCGCGTCACCTCCCGCCGCGAAAAATTGTCTGAGGCCGAGGAAAAAGCCGCGGGGCTCTCGCGGGAGCTCGGCGCGGTGCGCTCACGCGAGGGCGTTTTATCAGATATGGAGCGCGAATACGAGGGATATTCAAAGGCCGTGCGCCTTGTAATGCAGGAATCGGAGCGCGGCGCGCTTAAAAATATATTCGGCACGGCGGGAGGCCTGCTCCGGGCCGACGGAAAATACGCGCTCGCCGTCGAAACCGCGCTCGGCGGCAGCGTACAGAGCGTCTTAGTCGCCTCCGAGGAGGACGGCAAGGCGGCGATAAATATGCTCAAGCGGCGCGACGGCGGCAGGGCGACGTTCCTGCCCGTCTCGACGGTGCGCGGCGGCGTATTAAACGAACGCGGGCTTGAGGACGAGCTCGGCTTCGAGGGAGCAGCCATCGACCTGGCCGAATTTGACGAGCGCTTCCGCGGGGTGTACGCAAGCCTGCTCGGCCGCGTCGCCGTCACCGGGACGCTTGACGACGCCATACGTCTCTCGCGCAAATACGGCGCGAAATTCAAAATAGTCACGCTGGACGGACAGGTGATAAACGCGGGCGGCTCTATGACAGGCGGCTCAGCGGCCCGCGGCTCCGGCATAGTGTCCCGAGCAGGGGAGCTTTCCCGTCTTCGCGCGCGCGCCGCGGAGCTCGAACGCGACCACGCCGCGGCGGAAGCCCATCGCGCGGAGCTTGAACGCGAAAAGCTCGCCGCCGAATTCGAGCTGGAGTCCGCCCGCGAGGCAAAGCTCACAGCCGACGACGCGGCTATGCGTCTGCAAAACGAGCTCTCAGCGCTCGAACGCCGCCGCGGCGAACGCGAGACGGCGGTGCGCGAGGCGCAGGAGCGCGCGGTCTCGCTCCGCGCCCGCTCCGCAAAAAACGCGGAGGAAACGGAGGCGGGGCGCTCCGAGATCGCTTCGCTGGAAAAAGCTCTGCGTGACTTGGAGCGCGAGCTTTCGGAAAAATCCTCCGTAAACTCGGCGTTTGATACCGAACGCGAGCGGATAAACGCCGAAGCCTCCACGCTTCGCGCCGGCATAGCCGCGCTTGAAGCCGAGTCCGAGGCGGCGGCAAAAGCGATAGCGGAGCTCTCCGACATCCGCCGCGGCTTTCTCGGCGAGCGCGAAGCGCGGCTCGAGACCGCCGACGCGCTCGAACGCCAAAACGCCGAGCTGCGCCTCGAGATCGAACGCTTAGAACGCTCTCTCGCAGCGCTCCGCGCCGAGGCCGAAACGCATAAAGCGCGCGAGGGCGAGGCCGTCGCCGAGAAGCTGAAGCTAGAGGCAAGAGTCTCGGAGCTTCACAAACGCTCGCGCGAGCTTTCCGGCGAAAAGGACGCTCTCGCGGCGGAGCAGCTGCGTCTCGAAAAAATAAAGGTGCGGTGCGAGGAAGAGGAAAAGCGCATAATCGGCCGCCTTTGGGACACTTACGAGCTTACGCGCGGCGACGCGCTTTCCATGCAAAAAGAGTTGCCGGACGCCGGCGAAGCGACCCGGCGCGCGTCGGAGCTGCGCACCCAAATATCCGCGCTCGGCGAGCCGAACATCGGCGCGATAGAGGAATTCGAGCGCGTGAATTCGCGTTACGAATTCTTAGCGGCACAGCGCGACGACATCCAGAACGCCAAGCGCGAGCTCGACGCTATAATCGGCGATATAACGGCGCAGATGCGCGAGCTGTTCGCCGGCGGCTTTGCGGAAATACGCGAAAGCTTCTCCGAGACATTCACAGAGCTGTTCGGCGGCGGCACCGCGACGCTGAAACTGGAAGACCCCTCGGACGTGCTGGAAAGCGGCATCGAGATCGCCGTCCAGCCGCCGGGCAAGGCGCTTAAAACCTTAACGCTGCTCTCCGGCGGAGAACGCGCGTTCGCCGCCATCGCGCTGTATTTCGCCATCTTGAAGATACGCCCCGCGCCGTTCGTAGTGCTCGACGAGATAGAGGCGGCGCTCGACGACGCCAACGTCGCGCGTTTTTCGGAATATATGCGCAAAATGTCCGTGAAAACGCAGATGGTCGTCATCTCGCACCGGCGCGGCACGATGGAAGGCGCGGACATCCTGTATGGCGTGACGATGCAGGAGCGCGGCATCTCGCGTATTATAACGCTCGAGCTCAACGACGCCGAAATAACATCGCGCACCGGTTGACTGATTTAACGTGCGTGCGCGCACGGGATACGCGGCTTTGCCGCGACGTCGCGCGTCAGCGTGTGCCCCGTGCGTGCACGCATGTTAAATCACGTAGCCGTCCGCATAGCGGGCGGCGGAAAGGACAAAAATATGGGCCTGTTTGAAAAACTAAAGCAAGGACTCACAAAAACCGCCCGCACCACAACAGCCCGCCTCGGCGGCCTGTTCGCTTCATTCACGGGCGCGAACGAAGCGTTTTATGAGGAGCTTGAGGAAACTCTCATACTTGCGGACGTCGGCGCCGGCTCGGCGGCAAGCGCCGTTGACGAGCTGCGCGAGCTGGCAAAGCAGCGCGGCTTCCGCACCGGAGAGGAGATGCGATCCGCGCTGGCGGATATTCTGACCGAGCGTATAACGGTCGGCGACACTGCGCTGAAGCTTTCGACCGTGCCGTCGGTCATTCTCGTCGTCGGTGTGAACGGCGTCGGCAAGACGACGACGATAGGCAAGCTGGCGGCGCTCTATAAGGCCGAGGGCCGGCGCGTGCTCCTCGCCGCGGGAGATACGTTCCGCGCGGCGGCGGCGGAGCAGCTCGCAATTTGGGCGGAGCGCTCGGGCGCTGAGATAGTCCGCCACGGCGAAGGCTCTGACCCCGCCTCCGTAATTTTCGACGGCTGCTCCGCGGCAAAAGCCCGCCGGAGCGATATAATAATCTGCGACACAGCCGGCAGGCTGCACAACAAAAGCAATCTTATGAACGAGCTGGCGAAAATCGGCCGCGTGCTCGACCGCGAGCTGCCCGGCGCGGACCGCGAAACGCTTCTCGTCATCGACGCGACGACAGGCCAGAACGGGCTTATCCAGGCCAAGCAGTTCAAAGAATTCGCCGGCGTCACGGGTATCGTCCTCACGAAGTTAGACGGTACGGCAAAGGGAGGCATCGTCGCCGCCATTGCGGCGGAGCTCGGCGTCCCCGTCAAATTTATAGGCGTGGGGGAGGGGATAGACGATCTTGTCCCGTTCGACCCGCGCGGCTTCGCGGAGGCTCTGCTGCAATGATTAAAAAGACAACAATAACAAAAACAACACCCGCCGCCGCCAAGACAGGCGCCGCGCCCCGCCCGGAGCCTGTCAGACCGACGCTCCTGCTCGCCACAAACAACCGGCACAAGGCCTGCGAAATGAGCGAAATTCTATCGCCGCTCGGCTTTGATATAACGACGCCGGAGGACATCGGCCTGTCGCTCGAAATCAAGGAGACAGGGGAGACTTTCGAGGAAAACGCGCGCCTGAAAGCGCGGGCCTTCGCGCAAGCGTCCGGACTGCCGTCGATAGCCGACGATTCGGGACTGTGCGTCGCGGCGCTAGGTTGGGAACCGGGAGTGCGCTCCGCCCGCTTCGGCGGAGCCGCGACGGACGAAGACAGACGGCGGCTTTTGCTCGAAATTATGGAGTCCGGAGCTGACCGTTTCGCGAAATTCGTCACAGTCATCGCCGGAGCTTTTCCGGACGGCACGGAAATCGTCGCCGAGGGCGAGCAGCGCGGCGAGCTTTTACGCGCCGAGCGCGGCGAATCCGGCTTCGGCTATGACCCTGTGTTCTATTATCCCAAGCTCCGCAAGACGAACGCCGAAATGACGCCGGAGGAAAAGAACTCCGTATCCGCGCGCGGAAAGGCGCTCCGCGCTCTTGCCAAAAAGCTCAAAAAAAGCTTTTACAGAAAGGACGTGTGAAATAATGCTGAACAGCAGACAGCGCGCGCAGCTTCGCGCGGCAGCGAACACGTCGGACACGATTTTGCATATCGGCAAAGAAGGCGTGACCGACAACGTGATAAAGCAATGCACAGACGCGCTCGCCGCGCGCGAGCTGATAAAAGGCCGAGTTCTGCCGAATTCCGGCCTGACCCCGCGCGAAGCCGCCGACGAGCTCGCGCGGCAATGCTCCGCCGAAACCGTGCAGACAGTCGGCACGCGCTTTATATTATATAAAGAGAATCAAGATATAGAAAAAGATAAGCGAATCAGGCTTATAAAGTAGCAGTGTTGCGCCTGCGCGGCGCGGCGCCCCATTTCTTTGCGGAAAGAAATGGGGGAAAGAACCGCCAGGGGAGAGGGATTTCGATTTCCCTCTCCCCTGGACCCCTCACCTTAACGCGACACAAAGGGGGGCGGCGCGCCCCCCCCCCCTTTGGATTTCCCCCGGGACGAAAGACGTGGGACGGAGGCACAACCCCCGGCGCTGCGCGCCACCCCCTTCTCGGAAGGGGGCTTGAGACGCCTCCTGAAAAAGCCCCCTTCTGAGAAGGGGGTGCCCCGCAGGGGCGGGGGTTGTCACTCCCGCACAGCAGGGCGGCAGCGAAACGCGCCGATTCGCGTGTTGACACAGAGCGCCACCGTACCACGCCCCCCGATACAGTCCGCAAATGACAGCGCCGCACCCATCGACTGCGAACAACCCCCGTAAGCCCCCGCGATTCAGAGGATTCCAAAGGATACTTCCTTTGGCGGTTCTTTCCCCCATTTCTTCCCGCAAAGAAATGGGGCGCCGCGCCGCGCAGGCGCAAAAGCGCATAGTCACAAAGGAGAAAGAACAGCAGATGGTAAAGCAGAAAATCGGGATATACGGCGGGAGCTTTAATCCTCCTCACAAAGGCCATACATATTCGGCAAAAGCCGCAGTGGAGCAGCTTGGGCTCTCCCGGCTCATAGTTGTACCGTCAGGTTCTCCTCCGCACAAGCTTTTGCCGGACGGCGGCCCGGATGCCGGCGAGCGGCTTGAAATGGTTCGCGAGGCGTTTCGCGGGTTCCCGGACTGCGAGGTTTCCGACATCGAAATACGCCGGCCCGGAGAGAGCTATACGGTGGATACGCTGCGCGAGCTGAAAAAAAACTACCCCGGCGCGGAATTTTTCCTTATAGTCGGCTCCGATATGTTTCTGACGCTGAGGCAGTGGAAGGACGCGGACGAGATATTGCGCCTTGCCGCGCCGGCTGTGACGCTCAGACGAAGCGCCGGGGTCTCGGAGCTCGCCCCCGAGCTCGCGGCGCTCGGGGCGTTGGGCGTGAGTGTGGAAACGGTAAAAAACGCGGTGATAGACGTGTCCTCGTCGGAGCTTCGCCGGGGACTGCCGCGGCGAGAATTTGCACAACAGAGTGACGAACGCGTATATTCGTATATAATAGAGCATGGGCTTTACGGTGCGAAGCCTGATTTTGACTGGCTGCGCTTTCAGGCGTACAAGCTGCTCTCTCCGGAACGGCGGCTGCACGTCGCGGGGTGCGAAGCCGAGACCGTGCGGCTCGCAAAGCGTTACGGCGCGGACGAGGACGAAGCGCGCGAGGCCGCCATCCTGCACGATATCACGAAGAAGCTGTCCGAGGAAGAACAGCTCGCCCTCTGCGAGGCTTACGCCGTGCCGCTGACGGAGCATATGCGCAAGGTCCCGAAAATCCTGCACGGCCACACGGCGGCGGCGCTTGCCGCGGCGAAATTCGGCGTTTCGGACGACGTAAAATCCGCCATAAAGTGGCATACTACCGGACGTGCGGGAATGACGGAGCTTGAAAAAATAATCTACGTCGCCGACACGATAGAACCGAGCCGCGATTTTGACGGCGTAGACGAGCTCCGCGAGCTCGCGTACCGTGACCTTGACGAAGTGACGCTCGTCTATGTCAATACGACGATAAGCGAGCTTCAAGCCGCCGGGCAGACAGTAGATACGACCACGTTCGCAACTGCGGAGTATCTGAAAGCGAAAGTCGCCGGCACGGCGACCGGGCTGTAAGCCCACAAATATAAATCTACGAAGGAACGGTCTTTAGACAAATGGACAAACAAAATAAAGACAAATCGCAAAACAAGGCTCCGAAAATCAAGAAGGGACGCCATCTGCAAAAGCCGGAGAAAAAGAAGCTGAGGCTGAGCTTTCCCGTGAAGCTCGCGATCGGCGCGGTTTTGGTCGCCGCCGCCGCGGCGCTCGGCGTGCTGGCGTTTTTGAAGCACGGCGGGAAAGCGCCGGACGTCATACTTACCCCAACGACGCCGCACGTGTCGTATGGCGTCAACGAGTCGCCCCCGCCGACCGATGACGCGGACTCATCCGCCCCGCCGACGGCATACGGGCGCGACAAGAATAAATTCACGTTCGTCGTTTTCGGCACGGACAAGGGCGGCGGCAACACGGACGTCGTGATGGTCGCGACGCTCGACACCACGCAAAACACGCTCAACGTCGTGAATATCCCGCGCGACACGCTCGTAAACGTCTCGTGGAACACGAAGAAGGTGAATTCGCTTCTCGCGTATGAGAAAAGCCCGGAGGGGGCTGTTAAAAAGCTCGCCGATATTCTCGGTTACGAGGTGGACTTTTACGCCGTCGTGGATCTCAAAGCGTTTGAGGAGATCGTGGACGCCATAGGCGGCATAGATTTCAACGTGCCGCGCGATATGAATTACGACGACGACGCGCAGAATTTTCACGTCCACATCAATAAAGGCCAGCATCACCTTAACGGAAAAGACGCCCTCGGCGTCGTGCGTTTCCGCAACGGCAACAACAACACGGGCTACGCTTCGGGGGATATCGGCAGGATCGAGACACAGCAAAAATTCTTAACGGCGGCGGCGGGGCAGATACTCGACAAGAAAAGCTCCATAAACGTAACGTCTATCGCGAACATTTTCTTGAAATACGTGAAAACAAATCTCGATCTGCAAGAGCTTGTGTGGTTCTCCAAAGAGATATTCAAGCTGAGCATCGAAGGCGTGACGTTCACGACAATGCCCGGCGACACCGACGCCACAATAAACGGCAATTCATACGTGACGATATACGTTGACGAATGGCTGAAGCTCATAAACGAAAAGCTAAACCCGTTCACCGCGCCGCTGACCCTGAAAAATTTCAGCATTTACACGCATGACGCGAACAAACAGCTCTACGTCACAGACGGGCATTACGAAGGCAAGCAAGACTGGGGGAGCGTCAGATCGTCGTCTTCGTCCGGCTCGAAATCGACGCCCAAGCCCACCGCGACGCCCACTCCGACCGCTACCCCAACCCCGACGCCGTCCGGCGGCGAAGCTACGAACACCCCGGAAGTCACGGATACCGGCATCGCGACGCCGGCGCCCCCGTCCGAAACCCCGCCCGGGCCCGAGCCGTCAGATATCACGCCGCCCGATATAACCCCGGAAATCCCCGCGACGCCCGAGCCGCTCCCGCCGCCCCCCGAAATAACGCCGGAGGAGCTCCCCATACTCACGCCACCCCCCGCCACGCCCCCGGACCCAAATTACGCGGCGGCGTGATAAACAAACCGCTCGGAAATCATTCAGAAATCGCTCATAAGTCGCCCGTATGGGCGATCGTCCGACTTCGCCGGTCGCTATAGAAATCACGCCGCGCGCAGCGTGGCAGGCTGTAAGCCCGTAATTTTTATCATATTTTTGAATCCGGCATAGCCTGATTCAGAAAACAGGAAGGATTGATAATAAAAATATGTTGTCCTCAATAGAAATGACTGAAATAGCAGTACGCGCGCTGGATTCAAAAAAAGCGCGGGACATAAAAGCGCTTAAAACAGGGGATATAACCGTCCTCGCCGATTATTTCATAATCTGCACGGCAAGCTCCGCGACGCAGATAAAAACGCTCTCCGACGAGGTGGAAAAAGCGCTGCGCGACAGGGGAGAGCCGCTGCCGCGCACGGAGGGCTACCGCTCCGGGGGCTGGGTGCTCGTGGATTTCGGCTGCCTTGTCGTACATCTGTTTTTGGAGGAGCTGCGCGAGTTTTACTCGCTTGAGCGGCTGTGGAACGACGCCGGAGAGCTTGATATAAAGGAGTGGATTTCCGAATGAAATACGATTTTGCCGCGATAGAAAAGAAGTGGCAGACTATCTGGGAGGAAACAAAGCCGTTCGCCGCGAAAAACGACGGCGGCGGCAAGCCGAAATATTACGCGCTCATCGAGTTTCCGTATCCCTCCGGCGACGGCCTGCACGTCGGGCACCCACGCCCGTACACGGCGATGGACATTGTCGCGCGGCGGCGGCGGAAGCAGGGCTATAATGTGCTGTTCCCGATCGGCTTCGACGCGTTCGGGCTGCCGACCGAAAACTACGCGATAAAGAACAAGATACATCCCGCAGCCGTGACGAAAAAAAATATCGCGCGCTTCACGGCGCAGTGCAAAATGCTCGGCTACAGCTTCGACTGGGACCGCGTGATAAGCACGACGGACCCCGAATACTACAAATGGACGCAGTGGATATTCCTCAAAATGTTTGAAAAAGGCTTGGCGTACAAAGCGTCCATCCCCGTCAACTGGTGTACGTCCTGCAAATGCGTGCTCGCCAACGAGGAGGTCGTCGGCGGCGTCTGCGAGCGCTGCGGAAGCGAGGTCGTACGCCGCGAAAAGAGCCAGTGGATGCTGAAGATCACCGCCTACGCCCAGCGGCTTATAGACGATCTGGAGGAGCTCGACTTCCCGGAGCGCGTCAAGCTCTTAGAGCGCAACTGGATCGGGCGCTCGACGGGCGCGGAGGTCGATTT
>JAISAA010000198.1 GCA_031266955.1 Oscillospiraceae bacterium
ATAAGGACTTCCATGTCGAGCACCTGCGCGCCGTTTTCAACCTCCGCCGCGAACGTCGTCGTCACCGTCGGGCCGGTCTTGGTAAAGCCGCCGTCCTCGACAAATTTGCCGATACGCGCAAGCTCGGCCTGAAATTCAGCCGCCGCCGCCCGCTTGCGGAACGACAGGATATTTGTCATCTGAAGCTCTTGATTTTCCTTAATTGTGCCGTTCATACTCTGGTTCCTCCCATTGACTTGGATTCCGAAATTTGGCCTGTGACCTTTAACGAACAAGTAACCGCAGGGATAATTTAACTCGAACCTTCAACTTACCTTTAGCTTGATTGCAAGTATACGCCATATTTTGGCGCTTGCCAAGCATTTTTTCAAAAAAAATTAAAAAAATTAAAAGATAATCCAAAATTATGTACATCACGCATATAGGTGTACTATGTTCGGCTGTAAACGCATCGGGATAAATACGCGATTTATTGCGCCCGGGCGGACACACAGGTCCGCCCCGACAACCGTTTGCGCGTCGCAGACCGGGCGCGGGTGTCTGAAAATTAAATCCGGAACATAAGGGACGGCGGGACGGGCAAGCCCCGTCCCCTACGCGCGGACGAACCGCGCACCCCGTAGGGGACGGGCTTGCCCGTCCCGCCGTCCTATATTATATATTGTGTTAACGATGAGATTATTATTTTCGGACGAGCCGGGGCGCGCCGCACCGCGCAAAAATATTTATGAATTTTTTCTCAGCCGTTGAAATCGGCGCGCTTTTGAGTTACAATAGAATCCGAGAGAGGTGGTTCACGTGCCCGAAGCTATAGGTACACTCAAAAGCATACTCCCGCCGACGGACGACAGGCTGTAGGGGCACGGCATGCCGTGCCCCTACCTATGATAGCGCCCGATCTGCGCCCGAGCCTCGCCGACATTATTTCAAGCATCATCCGTCAGCCCGTCGCCCAAGTGGAAATCCGAAACAACGAGCTGCCGACAGACGATGTTGACGATAAGCAAGAGCGTCTGGATGTCAACTGCGTCACGGACGACGGCAGGCAGGTCAATCTCGAAATGCAGGCGTCCCGTATGGAAGAGCTTCCGGGCGGCAATCACGAAAACCTGAAAAACAAGTCTGTCTATTATCTGAGCGACCTTTACTCCACGCAGAGCGTCAAGGGCAAGGATTACAACAAACTCGCAAGGACGTATCAAGTTACGTTCTGCACTTACTCCGTGTTCCCGAACCGCGAGAAATTCATCAACGAGTTCACAATGCGCAACGAGGATGGAGAGCAGTTGAGCGACGCGGTCTCAGTCGTTTTCGTAGAGCTGTCCAAGCTGGGCAAGATATTACAGAAACCCATTGAAGAAATGAGCTCAATAGAAAAGTGGGCGATTTTCTTACAGTACGCCGACAAGCCCAAGCAGAGGGAGCTTGTGAAAAAAATCGCCGAATCGAAAGGGGAAATCAAAATGGCGCTGAATACGTTAATACACGTCAGCCAGGATGAGCGCGAACGCGCGATAAACCGCAGCCGCAGAATGTGGCAGACGGATTTTGAGTCCAATATGAATACGTCAAGAGAGGCGGGCGGCATTGAGAAAGCTATTGAGGTTGCGAGGAATGCGCTGAGAGAAAATCTCTCTGTTGAAACCGTTGCCAAAATTACAGGGCTCTCTCCTGCGGAAATCAAAGCGCTACGTCAGTGATACACGCCAGCCAGGACGAGCGCGAGCGCGCGATAAACCGCAGCCGCAGAATGTGGCAAACGGATTACGAGTCCAATATGAACACGTCACGCGAGGCGGGGTTTATTGAGGGACGTACGGAGGGGCGTACGGAAGGACACATCGAAGTAGCGAAGAATTTGCTTTCAATGGGATTCCCGATCGTGGACATTGCAAAAGCTACCGCCTTGTCTCCATCCGAAATAGAGGCATTGCGGCAATAGAACCGCCGGGTTTCAGCGTCCTTTCCCATGTAGTACGCCGAAACGTCTAAAAGTTGTCAGAAAATGCCGCTCTTTTTTGTTGCGATGCATTGAATCTATGTCTTTTTACGATAAGTTTTAGATATTTCGCAGTAGTAGGGGCACGGCATGCCGTGCCCCTACAATCGGTTGCGCGTTACTATTGCTCTACCCGCGCCGCTCCGGGGAGCTTTACGAGCGCGTACGCACAGAGCGCCGATATTATGGCAAGCGCGCCAAGAACGGAAGGAAAGACATATTGGGGCGCATTTGCGTCAATAACGCTCGATATTGTCACAAACAGATTATACGCGCTATGCCCCGCGATGACGGCGATGATCGAACGGAATTTCATATACAGCGCGCCGATCAGAATAGCAAACGGAAGCACATTGATTATCCGATACAATTCCCAGTGCGCCAAGGCGAACAGCACGGCACAAATCAAAACCGCCTCCCATTTTGTCAGCCAATCAAGCCTGTTCAGTGTGACGCCCCTGTAACAGAGCTCCTCAGCAATCGGTGCGAGTATGACGACTCCGAGCAAACGGACCCACGACAAGTCGGCTGGCACGTCGGTTGACTCGGGCGCAAGCCGCGCAGCTCCCGTGAGGGCCATAAGCCCCACTATAAATATGCTAAAGCCCGCGAACAGCCCTATCGTGAGCGCGACAAGGCGCGGGAAGTGTTTATTTACGTACCGGGGCGCTTCTTTCCGTGTTTTCAGCCACATCGGCAGGAATACGGCGATACCCAAGACCGGCGGCAGAAGACGAAAATACTCTTCAAATTCATACAGCGTCGCGAGCGGTATGAAGTACGGCAGTAACCAAAACATAGGCATCAGAAACGCAGCATAAATGAGCGTCGGATAAAGCGCACGCCACACGGCGGCAAAGCTTATCGGCCTGCGGGCGGGCTCCTCGGGCGCCTCGCCAACCGTTTCCGTGCCGTAAAGCTCGCTCGGGGCAAAGCCGCCGAAGAACGTGCCGCGCCGCGCCGCGCTCGCGCCTCGTCCTCCCTCCGCTCCGCTTCCGCGCGCTTTTCCCGCTGTTCCGCCAAGACGTCGTCCGCCGTTATCGGTCTCGGACGCTTGAGCTTTAAGAGCGGGAGCAAACACACGCCCGCAATTGCCGCGCCGCCGGCTATCACGACGGTTTTTATCGCCGTCCCATACGCCGGAAAAATATACGATGTCGCAATACTCGTCACGGAAAAAGCGACGCCCGCCAAAATCGGTATCCGTATTGAGCGGAAGCGCGTGTATATAAAACCAAGGAAAACGCCGAGTACCAAGCCGGGCACAAGCCCGTCCGGGGCTCCGAAAAACATTACGCCGTAAACCGCGCCGAAACCGGCCTGTATCAGTATCGCCGTCCACAGCCTTTGATATCGCAGACTGTTCAGCGTAAGGCCCCGGAACACAAGCTCCGCCGTCATTGGCTCCAAAATCCCGAGCGCGAGGAAACGGACGATCACGTCTCCGTAAGTATCGGCGCGGAGCTCCGCGCCGCGTCCGGCCAGCGATAATAAACCGGACGTAACGACACCAGCGGCAACAGAAATTACGATGCCGAGCGCGAGTGCGGGAGCTGTCGGTTTGCCGCCGTTCCAGCGCGTGTATTTGTTTTTGTGCTTGCGCCACTCCAGATAAAAGGAGCCGAGACCGACGGCGTTCGCGAGGAGCGTTAAGGTCAATTTATGCTCGTTAATAAATAAGACAATTTCGTTGCTATCACTTGCCGCGGCGGGGTCGTTAAAAGAAAGATAAAAAACGGCTGCGGTGAAAAACCATGCGTATTTTAATAAACAAAGCCATATAGCGGGGCTGAAAACGTCCCGTAAGTAACGCGCCCGAATGTGCTTTCGCATAATGCCCCCTGTTCCAAACTTGTCCCGGAGGTGAGAGCCGCCGGTTCCGACGGCTTTTGTTGCATAAGCGCAATAAATGACTTGTGCCCGGGAGCTTTTACGCCGCGTCGGCGAGCCCCGCGTCCGCCGGCTGTTCCGCCAGCCAGCTCGTCATATACGTTTCGATGACGTCGAACGGCGCGGGGCCTGTTTTTAGCACAAACTCGTTGAACGCTTTCAGCTCAAAATCGTCCCCGAGCTCGGTTTCCGCCTCGTTTTTCAGCCTTTCAAGCTCCGCGCCGCCGAACGCGTAGGTCATAACATTGCCGGGCTCGGCGGCGCACGATTTATACAGCTCGTCTATGACCTCGTCCCCGGCGACGCCGTATGGGACGAGAAAATCCGCTAACGCCGCTTTGTCCCAGCTGTGATAATTGACGCCGATGTCAGCCTTAGCCATAAGCAGATAATTTATCGCCTGACTCGCGTACAGCGCCGCCGCCGCCGAGTCAGATACGCCGGAGTAATAAAACGCCTGCTTTTCGACCGAAACGGCCCAGCCCTCGGCGTAGCCCGTAAAGCTGAGCGCGCTTCTCACGGGGTCGGCGCCCGTTTGCTTATAATAATTGCGCTGGTACATATGCCCGGGGAAGCCCTCGTGCGCGAGCACGGTGAAAAGCGGCGTGACCGTGTTGGCGCCCTCGTTTATATATATCTTGTTTTCGGCCTCGTCGTCGATGCGGGGCAGCAGATAAAACGCGGGGGAAAGATGCTCTTCCAAGGATTTGTCCACGTAGTTTATGCTGAATTCCACGTCCCGCGTGAGCGCGGGATAGTCGCGCTCCATCGCTTCTTTAAGGTGCAGAAGTATCTCGCGCGGGTCGTCGCTTTCGGGGAAAATGTCGCCGGTGAGCTCGCCGTAAATATCGTCTCCGCCGGAAAACATCGCGGCGTACATATCGCTTATCGACGCTTCGACCGCGGCGTCGAGCTCGGCCTCAATGACGTCAATGCTTTTCGGCGTGCCGACGTTGTTTTGCACCAAATATTCGTAATATTCAGCCCCGAGCGGATAATTGCCCAGCCCGCCGGATTCCGGCCCGGTTTCCCGCAGCTCCTTCAGCGCCGAGATCAGCGATTCGTATGCCGGGAGCACGGAGTCCAGCACGGCGGCGCGGTTTTTATCTTTGTACGACGTCTTTTCCGCGTCGGACAGATATTGCAAGCCGTCGATAAACGCGTCGAAATGCGTTATGAGCAGATTGTCGTCCGTCTCCGCGATGAAGTTTTCGCATTGTTCTATGACGTCGTCGCACGACGGGCGCGACATAAACAGGCCGAGCGCGGATTTTTCACGCTCAAACGTCTCGAGCTGCGCGAAATAGTCCGGCACGCTCCCGAGCAGGTCGATGTATTCGTCCAAATTTTCCGTCCCGTCGAAATTGTACTCGGCGAGCACGATGGGAAGCTGCGCCTGTATGCCGACCGTCGGGCTCAAAACCTCGTTGTAATAGAAAAATTTCTCCGCCGCGCCGTCTGAAAGAAGCAGCTTATAGCTCGACTCCAAAACGTCGTAGGTCAGCCGCCTGTCCTCCGTCAGCGCCTCGCGGTCGAAGCCCTTGAGGCGTTCATATGAGCTCTGCGCGTATTCAAGCTCCTCCTTCATCGACGCGATGCCGAATTCTCCGAGCGTCGCGGGCGCCTCGGGATACGGCTTTATGCCGAAAGCCGCCTCGTCGGCGACGAGGAAGTTTGCCGTGAGCGTGTCGCACTCCGCCGTGTGGCGGAACAGCTCCGCCGCGAAATCGTCGAACGCCGCATTCGGCTCAGGAGCCTTTTTGCACGACGCCGGCAGCGCGAGAGACGCCGCCAAAACGACGCACAGCGCTAATTTCAAAATAAATCGCCTTTTCATATGCTCTCCTCCGCTTTTTAATAAAAAATTCAGCCAAGCAGCTCGTTCGCGATCCGTCCGGCTGCTGCTGCTGCTTTTTTCGCCGCCTCGCGAATGTCGAAGCTCGTAAACTCGCCGCCGGCGTAAAGTATTTTTCCGTCAACTATCGTCATTTCGATATCAGAGCCTTGCGCGGCAAAAACGGCGCCGCTTAAAACGTCGTGAAGCGGCGTAAGCCGCGGACTGTCAAGCTTAAGCACGGCAAGGTCGGCTTTGAATCCGGGCTTTATAACGCCCGTGTCGCCGCGCCCCTGCGCGCGCGCTCCATTAAGCGACGCCATTTTCAGCACCTCGCCCGGCGGTGTGAGCGAGCTGTCCTCCGCCGCGCCGCGGTGTATGAGCGCCGATAAGTGAATTTCTTCAAGCATATTCAGGTTGTTGTTGCTCGATGCGCCGTCCGTGCCGAGCGCTGTGTTTATCCCGGCGCTCAGCATTTTGGGTACGGGCGCGACGCCGGAGCCGAGCTTTAGGTTGCTCGTCGGGCAGTGCGCGGGAAAAACGCCGTTTCGGGCGAGTATTTCGATGTCCGCGTCCGTGATATGCACGCAGTGCGCCGCCGTCGCGCGCGCCTCGAACACGCCGCACCGCTCGAAATATTCAGCCGGGGTAGCGCCGCGCCGCGCTATGCATTCGCCGTGCTCCCGGCGCGTTTCGGACAAATGTATATGTATCCCGGCGCCGCAGGCTTTGGCGTATTCCGCGAGCTCGCGCACAAAGCTTTCGTGACTCGTATATTCGGCGTGTATGGAGGCCTCCGCTTTTATTCTCCCGCCGCACGCGCCGTCCCAGGTATTGAAAAGCTCCTCCGTTTCGTAAAAAGCCTTTGATTCGCGGAGCGCCCCGCCGTCCTGACTCAAAAGCCCGCGCGAGACGTTTGCCTTTATCCCCGAAAGCCGCGCCGCCTCGCAGACGCTGCCGCAGAAGCTGTACATATCCGAAAATGACGTGACGCCGGACGCCAGCATTTCCGCGATCCCGAGGAGCGAGCCCCAGTAAACGTCCTCCGCCGTCAGCCTGCCCTCAAACGGAAATACGCGCTCCGTGAGCCATCTGTCAAGCGGAAGACCTTCTCCCCAGCCGCGCAGCAGCGTCATCGGCGCGTGGCAGTGCGCGTTTACAAAGCCCGGCAGCACAAGACGGCTCCCGCCGCTTATTATTTCGCCGAAGTCCTCCGCCGGGGCCGCCGGCCCGACGTATTCAATTGTATCCCCGCGGACGGCGACGTCGCCGCGGCGCGCCTCAAAATCCTCACCGAGATAGTAAACGTCCTTAAAAAGCATATTGGCGCCCCTTATTTAGCATCGGCTTTGCGCAGCAGCTCAGCGAGCGCTTCGAGCTCAGCCTCCAAGTCAATGCGCGGGAACAGCGCTTCGCCGCGCGTCACGCGCGGGTAAGAGCACGTCCCGAAGTCCGTCGCCGCGTTCCAAGTGCGCAAATTTTCCGGCACACCGAGCTGCTCAAACACGGCGAGCGACGAGTCCGGCATAAACGGCGAAAGCAGGATCGCCGAAATACGCGACGCCTCTAACAGATTGTACAGCACGGCGGCGAGACGCGCGCGGTTCGACGGCGTTTTGGCAAGTATCCAGGGCTCCGTCTCGTCGATATACTTGTTCGCGCGCGAGGTCAGATGCCCTATCTCGGTGAGCGCAACGTGGAACGCCATACGGTCCATAGCCGCCTCGTACAGCTCCGGGAGATGGACAGCCGTTCTTATCAGCTCGGAATCCACCCTGCCGCGCTCGCGGTCCTCCGGTATCGCTCCGTTGAAATATTTCATCGCCATCGCAACGGTGCGCGACACGAGATTGCCGAGATCGTTGGCGAGGAAGGTATTTATGCTGGTGATAAGCAGCTCGTTCGTGAAATCCCCGTCCGAGCCGAACGGGAAGCTGCGCAGCAGATAATACCGCAGCGCGTCAGAGCCGTAGCGCGGCGCGAGTATCAGCGGATCGACGACGCTTTTCCCCGCGGCGCGCGATTTGCTTATCTTCTCGCCGTTGAAATTCAGCCAGCCGTGCCCGTAAACCCTTTTCGGCAGCGGCAGCTCGAGCGCCATCAGAAACGCCGGCCATATGATGGAGTGGAACCTGACGATCTCCTTGCCGACGACGTGTACGTCGCACGGCCAGAAGCGCATATCGTCGTAGCGGTCATTCTCATAGCCGAGCGCCGTCATATAATTGAACAGCGCGTCCACCCAGACGTATACGACGTGGCCGGGGTCAAAGTCCACGGGAATGCCCCACTTAAACGTCGTCCGCGAGACGCACAGATCCTCCAGCCCCGGCTCGATGAAATTATTTATCATTTCCTTCGCGCGGCTGTCCGGCTTCAAATATTTATGCTTCAGCAGCTCCCTGAGGCGCTCGCCGTACTTCGACAGACGGAAGAAATACGCCTCCTCCTCCGCGTAATGCACCTCGCGCCCGCAGTCGGGGCATTTCCCGTCTATGAGCTGCGTTTCCGTCCAGAAGGATTCGCAGGGAACGCAGTAGAGGCCCTTGTAAACGCCCTT
>JAISAA010000233.1 GCA_031266955.1 Oscillospiraceae bacterium
GAGGTGAATATCGGGCGCGAGCCGGGGAAAAGCGGCGTTTTGCCGGAAAATCTCGAAGAAACGCTTGAAAAAGCGGCGTCAACGCGCGGTATTTTCACGCGCGGACTGATGTCCGTACCGCCTATTTCAGCGCGAAATAATGGGAATCTTCGGTTTTTTGATGATATGATGAAGCTTTTTGTTGACATACAAGGAAAAAAATACGATAATGTAGATATGCGATTTTTATCGATGGGTATGAGCGACAGCTTCCGCGAGGCTATACTCTCGGGAGCGAATATGGTCCGCGTCGGCGGCGCCATATTCGGAGCTCGGACATACGCTTAGAAAAGCGGCTGATTCCCGTCAAAAATAACAGGAGGTTTTTCGCGATGAGTTTTTTTTCCTCGGTAGTCAAATTTATGAGGCCGTACGGTGAGGACGACGATCTTCCCGACTACGCGCCGCCGCCGGAGCCGGAGATAACGGTTCCCCCGCGCACGCCGGCGCAGGCGCGCACGTCTTACGGAGGCTTTGACGAAAAGCGCGGCGGCAGCAGCAAGGTCATGAATATCCACGCCACGGCGCAGCTCCAGGTCGTACTTGTCCAGCCGGAGAGCTTTGACAACGTGACGGAGATCGCCGAGCATCTCAGAGAGCGCCGCACGGTCGTGCTCAACCTCGAAAACACGGGGCGGGACGTTATGCGCCGGCTGCTGGATTTTCTGTCCGGCTTCGCCTTCGCGCAGGACGGCAACGTCAAAAAGGTCGCGGTCAGCACGTATATTATCACGCCGTACAACGTCAGCCTTATGGGCGATTTGATCGACGAGCTCGAAAATAACGGGCTGTACTTTTAAGCGGTACTCAGTTTACAGACACATATAAGTGAGGGGATAACTTTAATGCTTACACCTGCGGAAATCACCGGTAAAGAGTTCAAGCGCGCGCTGTTCTCCGGATACGAAATGGCCGGAGTGGACGACTTCCTCGAAGAGGTCCTCGCCGACTATACGGCGCTCTACAAAGAAAACGGCATTTTGAAAAACAAGCTCAAGGTCCTCGTCGAAAAAATAGAGGAATACCGCTCTACGGAGGACTCTATGCGTATGGCGCTGCTGACGGCGCAAAAAACGGGAGAGGAAATTGTCCTTGAAGCCCGGAAAAACGGCGAAGAAATATCCGAGCGTATGGAGAGCGAGGCCGAGACCCGGCGGGCAGAGCTCGAAAACGAGATCGCCGACGAGCGCGCGCGCCTCGACGCCGCCGCCCGCGAGACCGAGCGCTTCGTCGCCGCGACGAAGGAACTCATTACGGTGCATATGAGCTTTTTGTCCAAGCTCTCGTCGATAAAGCGCGAGCCGGCGCCGCCCGCGCCGGAGCCCACGCGCGAGGATGAAATACGCGGCGCGGCGCGAGAGATAGATTCCGCCGTCGGCAAGCTCGTCAGCCCGGACGTCGGGCGCGAGGCGAAAGCCTCCTCCGAAAAAATCGCCGAAGAAAGCACTGAGGACAGCGCTTATGAGGACGAGTCGGAGCCGACAAAGCGCTATCCTCCGGCGGACGGCGCAGACTCCGACTCAGATGAGGACACGTCGCCGAGACCGCGATTCGACTTTGAAAACCTCAAATTCGGGATAAACTATTCCGAAAGCAATTAGCTCGATCCGCGAGCTTTTGATTTCCCCCTGATTTTTTAATGCTTGATTTTTGATGAAAGAGAGACTTTTTGCGCTATGAGCCGGGATTATAACCACACAATAAATCTTCCGAAAACAGACTTTCCGATGCGCGCCGGGCTGGCGAAGCGCGAGCCGGATATGCTCGCGGGCTTCATTGAAAAGGATATTTACGGCGAGCTTATGAGGAAAAACGCCGATAAGCCGCTGTTCATACTCCACGACGGTCCGCCGTTCCCAAACGGCGATATACACATCGGGACGGCGCTGAACAAGATTTTGAAGGATATTATCGTGCGGTACAAGAATATGACGGGCTTCCGCTCGCCGTACGTCCCCGGCTGGGACAACCACGGTCTGCCGACAGAGTCCGCCATAATAAAGAAGAACAAGCTCGACCGCAAGAAGATGTCCGTCACGGAGTTTCGCGACGCGTGCCGCGCGTTCTCGGAGGATTTCGTAAACCGCCAGCGCGGGCAGTTCAAACGCCTCGGCGTCATAGGCGACTGGGATAATCCCTATCTCACGATGGCCCCGGAGTTTGAGGCGGCGGAAACGCGCGTATTCGGCGCGATGTACGAAAAAGGGTACATCTATAAGGACTTAAAGCCCGTCTACTGGTGCCCGACGGACGAGACCGCGCTCGCGGAGGCGGAGATTGAGTACGCCGACGACCCCTGCACGGCGCTTTTCGTCAAATTTAAGGTGAAAGACGACCTCGGGAAGCTCGGGGATTTCCGGAACACGTATTTCGTCATCTGGACGACGACGGCGTGGACGCTGCCGGGCAACCTCGCCGTATGCCTGAATCCCGAGCTGGAATACTCGCTCGTAAAATGCGGGGACGAGACGTATATAATCGCCACAGAGCTCGTGAAAACCGTCTGCGAAAAAGCCGGGCTCGAAGGCTATGAGATAACGGGCAAGCTGCCCGGGCGCGAATTCGAGCTCATGACGGCGCGCCACCCGTTCTATGACCGCGACAGCCTCGTGATCACCGGGCGGCACGTGACTACGGACGCCGGCACGGGCTGCGTACACACGGCGCCCGGTTTCGGCGCGGACGACTTCATCGTCTGCCGGGGCTATAAGCAGCTCGGCATAACGGTGCCCGTCAACGCGCGCGGCATTATGACCGCCGAGGCGCTGCAATACGAGGGGATGCACTATTCCAAGGCCGGCGACGCCATCATAGAGGATCTGCGCTCGTCCGGCGCGCTACTCGCCTCCGAGGATATAACGCACAGCTACCCGCACTGCTGGCGCTGCAAAAAGCCTATCATATATAGGGCCACGGAGCAGTGGTTCGCCTCCGTGGACGCGATAAAAGAGCTCGCCGTTGAGGTGTGCGCGGATATAGCGTGGATACCCGCTTGGGGGCGCGAGCGCATGGAGTCCATGATACGCGAGCGCAGCGACTGGTGCATATCGCGCCAGCGCCAGTGGGGGCTGCCGATACCCGTGTTCTACTGCGATACCTGCAAAAAGCCCGTATGCGCGCCGGAGACCATAGACGCCGTGGCGGAGCTCTTCGGGGAAAAAGGCTCGAACGCGTGGTTTGAGCTCGCCGCGGAGGAGATACTGCCGAAAGCGTATAAGTGCCCGCACTGCGGCGGGGAGCGTTTCACAAAGGAGACGGACACGCTCGACGGCTGGTTCGACTCCGGCTCCACGCACGCCGCCGTCCTGTCGCGGCGGGGGGAGCTGCGCTTCCCGGCGGATATTTATTTAGAGGGCGGCGACCAGTACCGCGGCTGGTTCCAGTCGTCGCTGCTGACGAGCATAGCCACGCGCGGCGCGGCGCCGTACAGGCGGATAATCACACACGGCTGGACCGTGGACGGCGACGGCAGGGCGATGCACAAGTCGCTCGGTAACTCCGTGGAGCCGGAGGAGGTCATCAAGGAATACGGCGCGGACATCCTGCGGCTGTGGGTATCGTCGTCCGATTACACGTCAGATGTGCGCATATCGAAAAATGTTTTCAAACAGCTCTCCGATATATATCTTAAAATACGCAACACCGCGCGGTATATCTTAGGCAACCTCGACGGCTTTGACCCGTCGTCGCTCACGCCGCCGGAGGATATGGAGGAGCTTGACAGATGGGCGCTCTCGCGGCTCGACGCGCTGGTGCGCCGCGTGCGCGAGAGCTACGACAAATACGAATACCATCCGATATATCACGGCATACACAACTTCTGCGCCGTGGAGATGTCGAATTTCTATTTCGATGTCATAAAAGACCGGCTCTACTGCGACGCCAAAGATTCCGCCTCGGGCAGGAGCGCCCGGAGCGCCATCTATATAATTCTCGACTCCCTGACGAGGATGATAGCGCCGATACTCGCGTTCACGGCGGAGGAGATATGGGCGGCGATGCCGCACCGCGCCGAACACGCCGCCGCGAGCGTCCTGCTGAACGATATGCCGGCGCCGGACGCGCGGTATCGCCTCGGCGCGGCGACTGAGGACAAGTGGGAAAAGCTGCTGGGCCTGCGCGGCGCCGTGAACAAGGCGCTCGAGCTCGCTCGCGCGGACAAGGTCGTCGGCAAGTCTTTGGACGCCGAGGTGACGCTTTTCCTGTCCGGTGAAGCCCGTATCGAATATGGCGCCGCGCTTGACGGCTGCGACCTCGCGAAGCTTTTCATCGTCTCAAAGGCCGATATCGCCGAGGCGGACGCGGAAAGCTCGTCCGACCCGGCGCAAAACGTCCTTCCCGGCGTCTCGGTCGCCGTCCGCGCGTCCGAAGCGCCGATGTGCGCGCGCTGCTGGACGCACGACGCGCGCGTCGGTGAAAACGCGGAGCACCCGGAGCTTTGCCCGCGCTGCGCCGAGGCCGTCGCCGCATATAAGGAATTGTCATATTGATGGCCCTGTATTTCGTGTTCGCCGGGCTTATCGCGGCGCTCGACAGACTTTTTAAGCTGTGGGCGGCAAAAACACTCGCGCCGGGACAGGTCTTTGAGCTCATACCCGGCATTTTGCGCCTGACGTATGCCGAAAATACCGGCGCGGCGTTCTCAATGCTGGCGGATATGCGCTGGCTGCTCGTCGCCGTGTCGGGCGCGGCGGCAGTCGCGCTCGTGTTTGTGATCTTGACGTATAAAAACGGCGGCGTGCGTCTCTCGGCGGCGGCGATACTCGGCGGCGCCGTCGGCAATCTGATCGACAGGATCGCGACGGGGCGGGTCATAGATATGTTCGAGCCCGAGTTTATTGATTTCGCCGTGTTCAATATAGCGGACACGTTCATCACTCTCGGCGGTATAGCTCTCGTCATTTTGGTGCTCATCTCGGCGGCGCCGGACGGGAAGGCGCGGCGTCTGCGGAACGCCGCCGATAAGGCGACGGTCATCCTCGACGCTCCCGCCTCTGAGGACGGCGGAGAGCTCACGGAGGAGCGTATTTTAGAGGAATATTATAGGGATATGGAAATGGAGCGGGGCGGCGATGGCGGCGGCGACGGAAATAACGGCGCTTGACGCGGACGCCGGAGCTCGGCTCGACGTCCTGCTCGCACGGAGCGTTCCGGGGCTGACGCGCTCGGCGGCGCAGCGGCTTATCGCCGAGGGCGGCGTCTCGGCCCGCGGAGGCTTGGCGTTGCGGAAAAACAGCCGCGCGCTTCCCGGTAAAGCTTACATCGTAACGCTGCCGGAGCCGGAGCCCGCGGAGGCGCTTTCGCAAAACATCCCGCTTGATATCGTATACGAGGACACTGACGTGATCGCCGTGAACAAGCCGCGCGGAATGGTCGTCCACCCCGCGCCGGGGCACCGCGACGGCACGCTTGTAAACGCGCTTATATATCACTGCGGAGACAGCCTGTCCGGGATAGGCGGCAAGCTCCGCCCCGGGATAGTCCACAGGATAGACCGCGACACCTCCGGGCTCGTCATAGCCGCGAAAAACGATTTTTCGCATACAAGGCTCGCCGCGCAATTATCCGCTCACACGCTCGCACGGGTTTACGAAACTATCGTAAAAGGCGCGCTGTCCCCGGAGAGAGGCGCGGTCAGCGCCCCACTCGGGCGGCATAAGACCGACCGTAAGCGTCAGACCGTGACGCCGACCGGCCGCGCCGCCGTAACGCATTACGAAACGCTCACGCGCTATCCCGGCTTCACCCGCGCGCGCTGCCGCCTTGAAACGGGCAGGACACACCAGATACGCGCGCATATGGCGCATATCGGGCGCCCGGTACTCGGCGACGAGGTCTACGGAGGACGCGACGCGCGCTTCCCGATGCTCTGCGTCAGCGACAGGCAGGGGCAGTGCCTTCACGCGCGGGAGCTGCGCTTCATACACCCGCGCACGGGCGCGGAAATTCGCCTTGAAACGGCGCTGCCGGAATATTTCGAGAAAACGCTGAAAAAGCTGTCTGAGCTGTGAGCGCAAAGCTCGGCAAGCTATTATGGAACCGGAGGCTGTGCAGTGAACATCCCCAATATAACATATATTTTAGCGGCGCTGACGATCATCGGGACCGGCGCTTTTTTCGCTTACTATTTCGCATCCGACGCCCCGAGGCTCGGCACGACGGAGTGGATCGACCGCGCGATATATAAGCCGCGCTTCCGCTTTCGCTTCGTCTCGCATCCGACGGACAGGGGTGATGCTATCCCGCTCGCCGTCATACTCGCGGTGTTTACGTTCGCGTCGTTTTTCAAGCTCGGGGATTTCAGCGCGCCGCAGACGTTTCACAGGTTCACGGGCGACGCGCCGTATGTGACGGCGGAGCTCGCTCAAACCGCGCCCGTAACAAAAATAATGTTCTATACCGGTATGTACACGGGCGGCTACACGCTGTCCTACTCAGAGGACGGCGAAAACTGGACTGAGGTCTCGGCAGCCGCGGAAGGCGAAGACGACAAGAGTGGCAAGCCTCCGATGGAGCAAACTCACGCCGATCTGTTCAAATGGCGCACCGCCTCGATAGGCGAGGGCTTTGAAGCGAAATTTTTGCGTTTTTCGGCTACGAATACTCCGATAGAGCTCGGCGAGCTGGCGATCTACACGGACGGCGGCAGGCTTCTCACCCCCTCCGGTCTCCCGAAGGAGCTCACGGACGAGCGCGAGTTGATCCCGGAGCGCGCGTCGTATATGAACAGTATGTATTTCGACGAGATTTATCACGGCCGCGCGGCGTTTGAGACGATACGCGGCGAATACCCATATGAGACGGTCCACCCGCCCCTCGGCAAAACGATAATTTCGTTAGGCGTGGAGCTTTTCGGAATGACGCCGTTCGGCTGGCGCTGTATGGGGACGCTTTTCGGCGTCGGTATGCTCGCCGTGCTCTACGTTATCCTAAAAAATCTGTTCGGCAGGCGCATAGTCGCGATTTGCGGGACGCT
>JAISAA010000057.1 GCA_031266955.1 Oscillospiraceae bacterium
CCGACGTTCAGCCAGAGCTTTAAGATTTTACCGTTACCCGCAAACGCCGTCGCTTGCTCCTTTGTCAGCCTGCCGAGTATAAAATCCTTCAAGCTGAACAGGCGGATATCCTTTCCGTAAGCGAAATCGCCGGACATATCCTCTAAATATCTGACCTTACGGTCTGTTGGCGCAAGCGAGTCCCGTATTTCTTTCTCACGTTTACGCGCTTTATCCGAGAGCAGATAGTTCACGACCAACAGCGCGAGCGTGACAAGCAGCACCCACCGGCCCATTACGGCGACAACGGCAACCGTGCCGATCAGCGTCAGCAGGCTGCGGAGCATCGTCAACACCTGCCGCGACATACCCTCCACGCCCACGTAATTGCCGTCCATCGCCCGCGTCGCCCGGCTCGCCATATCAAGGACCTCGGGATTTTCCAAATGCTCAAAGTCCATCGTCATATTTTTGAGATTCTGCATTACGTGGAATTTCAGGCGCAGCGCGATAAACCGAATGGACATTGACCCGCTCGGGACCGGCGGCGTCGTGCCGTATGAAATTGCCGTCACGCCGGTCGTGACAAACATCGCCGCGCCGAATATGACCGCGAGCCAAATCACGCGCTCCGTGCCGCCTCCGCCGCCCGTCAGCTCGTCAATGATGAGCTTCGGGAACACGATCGGAACGATGTTTCCGGCCGCGGTCGCGACAGCGTTTATCGCGATCCACACAAGCAGCGGCGGGTCAAACTCACGAATATATCTGAGCATCCACGTGAAATTTTGCGAGAGAGTGTATTTCCGCTTCATTTGTACCTCCATCTATAAGCAACAGCCTATTTAATATTGATCAAAGCATAATATGTTCCCAAATTGCAAGCAGTTTTTCTCCGTTGCCGTCAATTACGAGCCTTCTACTCGTAATACTTCGCTTGCGCCGACCACATCGCGGCGTATTCGCCGGACGCGTCCCGCACGAGCTCGTCGTGGCTGCCGTATTGCACGATCCTGCCGCCGCTGAATACGGCTACGCTGTCACAAAAGCGGCAGGACGAGAGCCTATGTGATATATAAATCGCAGCCGCGCCGCCGACAAGGCTGTCGAAGCGCTTGTAAATTTCGTATTCCGCCATCGGGTCGAGCGCGGCGGTAGGTTCGTCGAGGACCGTGATCGGCGCGTTCTTGTAGACCGCCCGGGCAATTGCGATTTTCTGGCTCTCGCCGCCGGAGAAATCCACGCCGTTCGCGTCGAAATCCTTGTACACGGATGTGTCCAGACCGCCGCTAAGCGTACTCAGCCGCTCCGCAAAGCCCGCTTTTTCCGCGGCGCCGAGTACGCGGGCGTCGTCCGCCTCCGGAGCGGCGGCGATGTTCTCACGGAGCGTGAACGAGAGCAGCTTGTAATCCTGAAACACGACCGACAGCAGCTTGCGGTAGCTGTCCGGATCGTACTCGCGCACATCGACGCCGTCAAGTAAGATTTCGCCCTCCGTCGGGTCATACAGTCGGCACAGCAGCTTGATGAACGTCGTTTTTCCCGCGCCGTTTTGCCCGACCACGGACAGCTTTTTGCCCGGAGCAAGGGTGATCGACACGTTGCGGAGCGAGTAATTTTCCGCGTTCGGGTACTTGAACGACACGTCGCGAAACTCGATCACGTGCTCGCCGCCCGCGACCGGCTTGGTACCGGAGCGCGTAACGTCCGGGATTTGCAGAAACTCGCGGTAGTCGTTGAGAAAATCCGTTGAAGTCGCAAAGCTTATCAGCGTATCCACCACCGACCGCAGCCCGTTCGCGAACGCGAGAGACGCCGTCACGAGCATCTGGAACTCCCCGACTGTGATAAGCCTTGCCACGACGCGGATACCGAAATAACCGTACACAATGCCCTGTTGCAGCGCCGTCAAAAGCGTGCTTGCGGCTATCAGGACGTTTTGCTTGCGCGTCCATTGGATTTCAGAGCCGCCCCATTCCTCGTCGGTGTAGCTCTGCATTCTCGCGTCGATGAGCGGCGCCGCGCCGTATATGCGGATGTCCTTACCGTACTTGAAATTGCTCAGCTCATATCCGAAATAATCGTAGCGCCGGTTCATATCGACCAGCCCTTTTAAGTGGTCGTTCGCCATTTTTGAGTTCTTCGCCGTTATCAGCATATTCAGTACGGTTACGGCGGCGAACACGATCAGAAGAAACGGCGACAGGCCCGCGATGATGTACAGCGTTCCAATAAGCGTAATAACGCCGGACGCGAGCGAGGTTACGCTCGTCGCCAACCCGCCGATCCCGCCGGAGTAAAAGCCGCCGATCGCGCTTGACGCTTTCTCGCGGAGCGAGAGTATGGCGGGGTCCTCCGTGTTGGCAAAGTCAGTTGACAGGCATTTTTCGGATAGCAGCTCGCGGAATTTGAGCTCCAGCCGCGTTTCGTATTTGCTCCGGAGGTATTTTATAAGCTGATTCGCGAGCGCGGCGGCAAGATTCAGCGATACCAGCAGCGCGACGAGCTTTATAAGCGCCGGCGCGCGGCGCACGCCGAGCAGCTCGTCGATCATCAGCTTAGGCACGAGTATGTTCACGAACGGCGACAGCCCCGTCACGAGAATGCTCGCCAATACCACAAGGAAATACTTTGCTTCGTACTTCGCGATTCCGGCGCCGAAAAACCGCAGGATCGGGAAGATATTTTTCAGTCTTTTCATTTCTGCCCCTCGCTTTCTCCGTTTCCCGAACGGTAATACTGAGCCTGCACGTTGAACAGCTCGGCGTATTTGCCGCATTTCCCCACAAGCTCCCCGTGAGTCCCGGCCTCCGCGATTTTGCCGTCCTCGAACAGTATAATGCGGTCGCAGAAGCGCGTGCTTGCCAGTCTGTGCGATATGTAAACCGCCGTCTTGTTTTTTGCGAGCTTGTCAAACTCGAGGTACAGCCGCTCCTCCGCGAGCGCGTCCAGCGCGGCTGTCGGTTCGTCAAGCACGATGAACGGCGCGTCCTTGTACAGCGCTCGGGCAAGCGCGAGCTTCTGCGTTTCGCCGCCGGACAGCTCCACGCCGTCAAGGTCGATTATTTTCAGCATCGTCGTGTCAATGCCTGATTTCAGCGAAGAGACCTTGTCGGACAGCCCGGCGAGCTCGAGCGTCCGATCAACGCGCTCAATGTCGCTTTTCCCGTATTCGCGCATTGATACATTTTCGGCCACGGTGTAAGCGAACATATTTATCTCCTGAAACACCGCTGAGAACAGCCTGAAATACTCATCGCGGGCGTAAGCTTGAATGTCCGCGCCGTTCAGAAGTATCCTCCCGCTCTCGGGCGCGTACAGGCGCATCAGCAATTTGATGAACGTGGATTTCCCCGCGCCGTTGAGCCCGACGACGGCGAGCTTCTCCCCGGCTTTGATTTTCAGGCTGATACCCTTGAGCGCGTATCGCTCGCTGCCGGGATAACGGAACGACACGTTTTGAAATTCTATTTCCGACGGCTCTCGCAGCAAACGCTCCGCGACTTCCCCGCCGCCCGACGGCGCGTCCGGCAAGTCGAGAAACGCGCGGAAGTCGCACACCAGCTTGTTCTGCTGAACCAGATCGGCGATATCGTCAAGCAAGCTGCCCAGCGCCGACGAAAACGTCCGGATCGCCACGGCGTACATCAAAAACCCGCCGATACCCACCGCGCCGCTCGCGACGCGCCGGCATAACCACCCGTACATCGCGATTTCTTGTATAAAGCCTGTAACAGAGTGGACCGCTCCCGCGCCGAGCCACAGCTTTTGCGCGCGGTTTTGCCCCTTAAACGTTGCGCGCTGTTCTCCGCGGAGCCGCGACAGCAAAAACTCTTTCAAGCTGAACAGCCGAATATCTTTTCCGTACGCGAAATTCGACGCGGTGCGCTCTATGTAATTGATTTTGCGGTTAACAGGCGTGAGCTCATCGGTGATTTCCTTATCGCGGCGGCGCGCCCCGCTCGTCACGGAGAAGTTGACTACCAGCACCGCAAACGCGATAAGCAGCACCCACCACCCCATAATAAACACCGCGGACACCGTCGCGATGATCGTCAGCAAGTGCCCGAATACCGTGAGTACCAGCCGTGCCATCCCCTCAAGCCCGACGTTCGTGCGCCGCAGCGCCCGTCTTGCCTTCTGCGCCATATCGAGCACCGCCGGATTTTCAAGGTTGGCGTAATCGGTGGTGATCACCTTATACGTGAGCTCGGCGTTGTAACGTATGCCCCACACCATGAACCGCTTAGACATAGACCCAAGCGGCAGCGGCGGCGAGCCGTACGCCATTTCCGTTATGCCCTGCGTGATAAAAATAGTGGCGGAGAAGGCCGCCGAGAGAATGACAACGCGCTCGAAGCCGCCGCCGCCCGTGAGCTCGTCCACGATCAGCTTCGGGAAAACGACCGGGACCAAGCTCCCCAGCGCGGAGAACACCGCGAACATTATCATCCACGCCAGCAGGCTTGGGTCGTATTTGCGCACCCCGCGCAGCACATACAAAATGTTGCCGCCGAGCGTGTATTTAGGATCCATTTTGTTTTTCATAAGCGCCTCCTGAAAATTCTGACCTCTTAGTCGGTCATGTAACATTTTATATTAAATGTTACATCGGCTGTTTTTCGGTTGCCCCGCAACGCTTTTTGCTCTCCGAAATTTGATTTGCAGCCGCCCGCCGAGCCTTACCATACCTAAAAAAGCCTTTGGTTGCAAGGGCTTTTGGGGTCATGTAACATTTAATATAAACTGTTACATCGGCTGTCGGCGTCAAGTCATTGCGGCTGTTGGGATCATACTACCACAGATGGGGTGTGCTGTAAATACTCATTTTTCATTCTTTCTCCCTTTTCCTTCGGCAAAGAAAGGGAATACCCGCGGATCGGAAGCGTTATACCCCGCCGCCCGCGGCGTAGTAATTCATCAAGCAGCCGGACAGAAGAATGCTCCGCTCGTCGCGCGTAAGCCCGGCGCAGTACAGCGTCAGCGGGCGGAGGACGCCGCCTGAGGTCATTACAGCGGCGCTGAACTCTTCGCGGCCTTGCGTGAGACCGCCGCGCAGACCGGGGATGTATATCCAGTCCCCGTCGGAATACGGAAAGTCCTCGCCCGGGTCTATCGTGAACGGGATGACGCCCCAGTTTATACAGTTTGAGCGGTAGCGCTTGGTGGCGTATTCGCGGCATATATTCGCCAGGCCGCCGAGCACGCGCTGGCAGCTTGCCGCCTGCTCCCGCGCGGAGCCGTCACCCGGCTTTTTCGCGAAAAGGCACGAGCCGACAGACGTTTGGGATAGATCAGCGCCGAAGCTTTTCAGCAGTCCGGTGAGCTCGTCCGGCGAGTTGCCCGCGCGGCGGAGCTCTTCGAGCCCGCGCGTGCGCTTGCTGCGCGCGACGTATTCCGGGGCGCGGCGGGAGAGCGTGAATTCGGCGAGCGCGATGGGATTAGATCGGTAACTGGAAGTCTCACCGGACGGGATCAGCTCGTCCGTCGTCGTGACGTCGTCGCGGATGACGGCGCACAATTGAAGGAGCAGCGCGTCTTCGGGCGCGTGGAATTTCGGCCAGTCCGTTATGTTCGGGCCGAGGCGGAGAGAGACTGACGGGTCGGCTTTTCCGAAGCCGTTGTAGACGCGTTTTGCGTAGATCGCGTCGTCGTATTTGTACTCGCGCGGCGTTTCGTCGCAGGCGATGTCGGTCGCGGCTGTCAGTATGCCGCCGTTTCGCGCCGTCGCGGCTATACTGCGCGCGTCCATAAGGGCGACGGCGGCCATCTGCCCGCTGCCGGGCTTTGAGCCTTCGCGCGAGGCGAAATTGCGCGTCGCGTGGCGGATCGACAGCGTCGCGTTCGCCGGAGTGTCCCCCGCGCCGAAGCACGGGCCGCAAAACGCGGGCTTTATCACGGCGCCCGCCTCCATAAGCGTTTCCGAAAGCCCGTCGCGCGTCATAGCGAGCGCGATCGGCGGCGACGCGGGGTAAACCGAGAGGTCGAAATACCCGTCGCCGACGGACCCGCCGGCCAGAATGTCCGCCGCCGCGGAAATATTCTCGTACATCCCGCCGGCGCAGCCGACGATAACGCCCTGCTCGACCGC
>JAISAA010000201.1 GCA_031266955.1 Oscillospiraceae bacterium
GCCAGCCCGTCTGACGCTTTTAAGAGCGCGCCGTCCGAAAACGTGCCCGCCGTCTCCGGCGGCTTTGTCGATTACGACGCCGCCGCCGTCGCGGAAGCGATAGCGCGCGTCGAGGCCAAGCTGCGCGGGAATTGAACGAAAAGGCCGTTTCAAAATAAAAATCTTGCAAGCGGCGCTCTGAAATAGTATACTGCCGTAGGAACGGATGAGCCTCCGGACAGATTCCGAATGAAAAAGCCGGCGTTTACGCAAAAGTGATGTTGACTGTTCGCGCGGAATTTGATAGAGTATACGCGGAATGGTTCACTGATTTCTTCTGATTTTTTCAGGGAGGCGACTTGAATGTTTATGAAAGAGGCAACAATCACCGGCAAGGTGGGTCTGCACGCCCGCCCCGCAACATTTCTCATACAAAAGGCGAACGAATTCAACTGCAACATATGGCTCGAAAAGGATGAGCGGCGCGTCAACGCCAAAAGTCTGCTCGGCGTCCTGTCCCTCGGCGTGGGGAAGGACGAGACTGTCCGGATCATCAGCGACGGTCCGGACGAAACGGAAGCGGTCAATACATTATTTGAGCTCATAAGCTCTGATTTCACCGAATAGCGGGAGCCCCGGCTCCCGCTTTTTTTCGGCGTCAGGCGCAGATGAGCAATTGTTGACACCGTAAGGCGAAGCCCGCGCCGTAGGCGCGCAATTTTAATCACAGCCGATGTGCCCGAAGCACAGCGGCGCGAAGCCCGCGCCGTAGGCGCGCAAATGAAAGGATAACCCATATGGCTGCTTTTCGTGACCTGATCAGCTTTTCCGATATCGATCTGCCTTGCTGGGAATCGCTTTACTCTCTGTGCCGCGACATCATCGCAAGGCCGGGGGACTACGCGGACGCGTGCCGCGGGAAGCTGCTGGCCTCGCTTTTTTTCGAGGCGTCAACGCGCACGCGGTTCTCGTTTCAGGCCGCGATGCTGCGTCTCGGCGGTAGCCTTTTCGGTTTCTCAAATCCGAACGACACGTCCATCGCGAAGGGCGAATCGCTTGCCGACACCATTCGTATGACGGCGTCCTACGCCGACGCAATAGTTATGCGCTCCCCGCAGGAGGGCGCGGCGCGCGCTGCCTCGCTGTACTCCGAGGTCCCCGTCATCAACGCCGGCGACGGCGGGCATCACCACCCGACGCAGACGCTCGCGGATCTGACGACTATCGCGATGACGCGCGGGAGCATAGGCGGCGTGACCGTCGGGCTGTGCGGGGACCTGAAATACGGGCGCACTGTCCACCCGCTCGTGACCGCGCTTTCGATGTTCCCGGATGTAAAATTCCGCCTCATTTCGCCGGACGAGCTGAAAATGCCGGACTATGTGATGGATTTCATACGCGCGCGCGGGATCGCGTATACGGAATGCGCGAGCATCCGCGAAGCGATAAGCTCGCTGGATATTTTATATATGACGCGCGTGCAGCGGGAACGGTTTCCGGAAAACTTTCCGTCAGGCGCCGTGGACAAGCTGCTCTCGCGCTTCACACTGACGGCGGACGATCTGCGCGGGGCGAAGCGCGAGCTTATGGTCCTGCACCCCCTGCCGCGCGTCGGCGAGGTGGAGCGCGCCGTTGACCGCGACCCGCGCGCAAAATATTTTGAGCAGGCGCGGTACGGGATGTATATTCGTATGGCGCTGCTGTTAAAGCTGACGGCGCTCCCGCGCGAGGCGCGCTATCCGGAACGCGAGGGCGGGCACAGCTGCCCGAATCCGGCGTGCATCACCGCAACGGAAAAATATCTGCCGCGGCTCGTCACGGCGGAGGGGAATTGCGGCTACTGCGACAGGAAGCTATCGGGCTGAAAAAAGCTCCCGTCCAGCACTGTTACTCTTTATTAAAAATATTATTGATAACCATATTATTTATTTTCAAACCATCTTGCATATCCTCGCTTGCCAGAATATTGCAATTTGCATTCAGGGCACTTGAAACTATAATACTATCCCAGAAGGATAATGAATATTTTTCTCTCAAAGTAAAAGCCAACATTATTATATCATTTGAAAAATTTTGTATTGTACAAAGCTTACACATATATTGTACGTTTTCTTTGGCTATTTCGCTTTTTATTTTCTTTTGTATAAGTTTGCTTGTTACCTCATTAATAACTTGGTACGATATAACAAATATAGAATCATTTGCCCTTTCATAAAAATATTTCTCGGCAATTTTGCACTTTTCATACTCATCCTTAATAAAAAGATAACACCACACATTACTATCAATAAATATTTTATCGATCATAACACTCATCTCGGCAAAATCTAAAATCTTTATCTACTATTCTGTTTTGAGCGGCAAATTTCAAAAAAGACGCCACGTCTTTACTTTTATCCTTTTGTATGATGAATTTTATTATTTCAGAAAAATCTGTTTCTTCATCGGATTTTATTATCATTGTTTTAGGGTCTAAGGAAATTGCCTCAAGCATATTTTCTATCCTCCATCAAAAAGGCAAAAGACGGCGCCGATACTGATCGGAAACCGTCTTTTGCAATATCACCTGTGTTTTTCGCCGCGCGATTATTCGTTTACGCCGATTACTACTCCGGAGCCGACTGTGCGGCCGCCCTCGCGGATGGCGAAGCGCAGTCCCTGCTCAATTGCGATGGGCGTTATAAGCTCGACGTCCATATCAATGTTGTCACCGGGCATACACATCTCAACACCCTCCGGCAGCGTGATGACGCCGGTCACGTCCGTTGTGCGGAAATAGAACTGCGGGCGGTAATTGCTGAAAAACGGCTTGTGGCGACCGCCCTCGTCCTTTGAAAGGACGTACACCTGACCCTTGAACTTTGTGTGCGGATTGATGGAGCCGGGCTTGGCGAGCACTTGTCCGCGCTCGACGTCGGTCTTGGCGATTCCTCGCAACAGGGCGCCGATGTTGTCGCCGGCCTCCGCGTAGTCAAGATACTTGCGGAACATTTCGATGCCGGTGATCGTCGTCTCTTTCGCCTCGTCCATAAGTCCGACGATCTGCACCTTGTCGTTCATATTGATCTTACCGCGCTCGACGCGCCCGGTGGCGACTGTGCCGCGCCCGGTGATCGTGAAAACGTCCTCGATGGGCATAAGGAACGGCATATCGCTTTTGCGCTCCGGCGTCGGAATATAGCTGTCAACGGCTTCGAGAAGCTCTTTGATGCACTGGTATTCCGGGGCGTTCACGTCCGTGGATTCGGATTCGAGCGCCTGGAGAGCGCTGCCCTTGATTATCGGGATGTCGTCGCCGGGGAATTCGTTTTCGCTCAGGCGCTCGCGGACTTCCATCTCGACGAGCTCGAGCAGCTCGGGGTCGTCCACCTGATCGACCTTGTTCAGGAATACGACGATGGCCGGCACGCCGACCTGACGGGCGAGGATGATGTGCTCGCGCGTCTGCGCCATCGGTCCGTCGGACGCCGCGACGACGAGGATAGCTCCGTCCATCTGCGCCGCGCCGGTTATCATATTCTTGATATAGTCGGCGTGACCGGGGCAGTCAACGTGCGCGTAGTGGCGCGCGTCCGTCTCGTACTCCACGTGCGCGGTGTTGATCGTGATGCCGCGGTCGCGCTCTTCGGGCGCCTTGTCGATCATATCGTACGCCTCGAATTTTGCTTTCCCTTGGAAAGACAGGTACTTTGTGATGGCAGCGGTAAGAGTGGTCTTGCCGTGGTCAACGTGACCGATCGTGCCAACATTTACGTGCGGTTTTGTTCTTTCAAATTTTTGCTTTGCCATTTTGATAGATCCTCCAATCGTTTTTTATGCCCGGCCAACGTTTCAGACCGGATACAAGCTTATTTCAAAAATCCGCGCCGCTTCCGGCGGCTTGCGGTTCCCGGCGAGCCTCAAAAGCGTCGCTCCCGGACAAGGGTACCACATTTTTTTGCTTTTGGCAACACTTTTTTGCGAATTATCTGGCTTTTTTTGCGGCTTATTTTTTGCCGGCGATCAAATCCTGCTGAAGCGACTTCGGTAGCTCGACGTAGTGGCTCGGCTCCATAGCGTAATTCCCGCGCCCCTGCGTCTTGGAGCGCAGATCAGTCGCGTAGCCGAACATTGTGGAAAGCGGCACCGACGCGCTTATCTCGGTTGCGCCGGAACGCGTCTCCATACCGCTTATCTGGCCGCGCCGCGCGTTCAGGTCGCCTATGACGTCGCCCATATAATCCTCCGGGACTGTGACGACAACCTTCATAATCGGCTCTAAAAGCGTCGGCTTCGCCTTCGCCATCGCGTCCTTGAACGCTATTGAGCCCGCGATCTTGAACGCCATTTCCGACGAATCCACCTCGTGGAAGCTTCCGTCGTAAAGCGTGACCTTCACGTCCACGACCTGATACCCCGCGAGGATGCCGGACTCCATAGCACCGCGTATGCCCTCGTCCACGGCGGGGATATATTCCTTCGGGATGACGCCGCCGACGATTTTGTTCGTGAATTCGTAGCCCTTGCCGGATTCGTTCGGCTCTACGATGAGCTTCACGTGACCGTACTGGCCGCGGCCTCCCGACTGACGCACATAGCGCTGATCCACGTCCGCCGTGCCGAGTATCGTCTCTTTATAAGAGACCTGCGGCTTGCCGACGTTTGCCTCTACCTTGAATTCGCGCAGCAGCCTGTCAACGATGATTTCGAGGTGCAGCTCTCCCATTCCGGAGATTATCGTCTGACCTGTTTCCTGATCGGTGTACGTCTTGAACGTCGGGTCTTCCTCGGCGAGCTTCGCGAGCGCTATGCCCATTTTTTCCTGTCCCGCCTTTGTTTTCGGCTCTATCGCGACGCGGATAACGGGCTCCGGGAATTCCATCGATTCGAGTATGATGGGATGCTTCTCGTCGCAGAGCGTGTCGCCCGTCGTCGTGTTTTTCAGCCCGACGGCGGCGGCGATGTCGCCGGAGTAGACGACATCTATATCCTGCCTGTCGTTAGCGTGCATTTGCAGTATCCGTCCGAGCCGCTCGCGCTGGGCTTTCGTGGAGTTGTAAACCGACGAGCCCTTTTCCGCGGAGCCGGAGTACACGCGGAAGAACGACAGCCTGCCGACAAACGGGTCGGTCATTATCTTGAACGCCAACGCGGAAAACGGCGCGGAATCGGACGCCGGGCGCGTAGCCTCCTCTTCGGAATCGGGAAGCGTTCCCTTTATAGAGGGGATGTCGAGCGGGGACGGCATATACTCGACGATGGCGTCAAGCAGCTTTTGCACACCCTTGTTGCGGTAGCTCGTGCCGCAGGTCACGGGAATCATATCGACCGCGACGGTCGCCTTGCGTATCGCCGCGCGGATTTTCTCCGCCGGTATCTCACGCCCTTCGAGGAACAGCTCCATTATCTCGTCGTCGAAAAGCGAAATGGCGTCGATCAGCTTTTCGCGGTATTCCTCGGCGAGCCCGCGGAGCTCCGCGGGAATCTCCTCCTCGCGCATATCCTGTCCGAGATCGTCGTAATAGACGTCCGCGTTCATCTCTACGAGGTCGATTATTCCCTTGAAATCGGCTTCCGCGCCGATCGGGAGCTGTATCGGGACGGCGCTGCATTTAAGCCTGTCCTCTACCATCTTCAGTACGTTGAAGAAGTCCGCCCCCATAATGTCCATTTTGTTCACGTATATCATACGCGGGACGTGATAGTGATCGGCCTGCCGCCAGACGGTTTCCGACTGCGGCTCCACGCCTCCCTTGGCGCACATAACCGTCACGGAGCCGTCAAGCACGCGCAGGCTGCGCTCTACCTCGACCGTGAAATCCACGTGCCCCGGGGTGTCTATTATATTGATGCGGTGCTCTTTCCAAAAGCAGGTCGTCGCGGCGGAGGTTATCGTTATGCCGCGCTCCTGCTCCTGCGCCATCCAGTCCATTGTGGCGTTGCCTTCGTGAACCTCTCCGATTTTGTGAGTGCGCCCGGTGTAAAACAGGATGCGCTCCGTCGTCGTGGTCTTGCCCGCGTCAATATGTGCCATTATGCCGATATTTCTTGTTTTTTCAAGTGGGTATTGCCTTGGCATCTCGTGCTCCTTTAATTTCTGCCTTTACCATCTGAAATGCGCGAAGGCTTTGTTGGATTCCGCCATCCT
>JAISAA010000213.1 GCA_031266955.1 Oscillospiraceae bacterium
CGTCGCGGCGCAAGCCGCGTTCCCCGTGCGCGCACGCACGTTCAATGCCAAACGCGCCGCCCGCGTTGCGGACGGCGCGTTTGGCAGCGGGTGAAGGATTTGAACCCTCACAAACAGAGTCAGAGTCTGTCGTGCTACCATTACACAAACCCGCTACAACATTAAATTATGCCCGAAAGCGCGGCGGCTATAACTTTTATTTCCGCCGCGCTCATTATAAACTCCGCCCGCCGCGCTTGTCAAGAAAAAAATGATTTTATTGCGGGCCTATAGTTTTTTATACACGATTTTGCGGATCGTGTCCTCGGACAGGCTGTACTCGGCGCACAGCGACTCGATGTCGGTTGCCGATGATGAAATTCCGCGCGAGCCCCAGCCCGCGCTCAGTCGCAGGGATAATGTAAAAACGATCAAGCAAAAGGGGAAAAGCTACGATAAATGAAGTATGGGAACAGATCACGGAGGTCAACTACATAAAGAAATCGAAGAGGAGTCCTGATGACGCAGAGCAAAGCAATAAAAATAATGTCCGGTGAAATCGCCGGCATACTCGCCGATAGATCACCGAGCATATATATTTGCGGCTCGGTCGCGCTCAACGATTTTAAGCCCGGTTGGAGCGATATTGATATTCTTGTCCTCACGCAAAAGGAAATGTCGCGCGAGCGGGCGGAAACGCTTGTGAACTATCGTCAAAAGCTCCTTGAACGCTATCCCGGCAATCCGTACTTCCGTTTGTTCGAGGGCGGAATATTGAGCCTGAACGCCTTCGTTACGAAAGCGCCGGCCACTGTCGTCTATTGGGGAACAAGCGGACAGAGACTCGCCGATAAATATGATTTCAACAGCTTCAGTATGCTGGAGCTGCTCGACAGCGGCGTTCTGGTGTTCGGCGTCGATATTCGCGGCGGGCTGACGCGTCCGGCATACGGTGATTTGCGCCGTGACGCCGCCCGTCATTACGACGCCGTACGCAAGCACGGAAAGGGAGTCGGTTGGCTGCTCGATATAGCCCGCTGTATTTACACCCTGCGCACGGGAAAGATCATCGCCAAAACGCGGGCGGGCGAATGGGCGTTAGAGCAAGGGTTATGCCCCGCGGCGCAGTCTTTGGAATACGCATTAAAGGCTCGCAAGGAGCCGGCGAAATACGACCGCAAGGACATCTCCGAAAAGCTTGTCGCGGATATTCAAGCGTTTGCCGACGTTTTGAAAAACGAATTCGCTTCAACCGTCGGACTGTTCGCCGAAGCCGAGCTGCGGGAGATGAGTACGTCATTCGATAAATTGACCGAAATGCAGTACAAAGACGGCGTTTCGCTGTGGCGAGTGAAGGACGGTGAACGCAGCTTCGTTTTGAAATGCTTCGACGCGGAGGATTATCGCCGGGAGATCGGGAATTATCAAATCCTCGCGTCGCTCGGAGTCCCGACATTATCGGTCGCGGCGCATACGTCCGCGTCAATTTTACTGGAGGATATAGAACAAAGTGAGTACCGTCTGGGTATAGAATTGGATTTAGTATCCGCCGACACCGCCGCGCTCATCGCCAAATGGTACCGCAAGTTACACGAAAACGGCAAGAGCTACGCGCAGACGCACGAACTATACGACGAAACGGACGTGATAACACCCGAGAACCTTCAAAAAGTCAAAGAAAAAACCAACACCGCCGATTTGCCGGTTTGGACGGAGATAGAAAACAATTTTGACTGTATTATCGCGGCGATAAAAGCTCCGCCGCGAACGCTGACGTATAATGATTTCTATTATACGAATCTCGCGGTCAAGCGTGACGGCGGCGCGGCGATAATGTACGATTACAATCTGCTCGGCAAGGGCTACGCTTACTCCGACGTTCGGAATGTCTGCTCGTCGCTCGGGAGCGAAGCAAAAGCCGCGTTCCTGACGGCATACGGAGCGTTTGACGAGCGGGAGATATTGGTTGACGACGTCGCGGGCGTCCTGACGACGCTGCATTTTGCCTGTAAGCGCGAGCATTTCCCGAAATGGGCCGGCGAAACGCTGCGTAAAATGACGAGCGGTGAGCTGTCGGCGGCGGTGAGGGACTTGTTAAACGCGGAGAAACGGCGCTGAAATTTTCATTGAGAAACAAACTCGGCCCCGCGCTCGGCCTTCAGCGTGACGACGGCGTCGCCGATGATGACGGTCTCATACCCGTCGTCATACGTCATGGGCGTGATAACGCCCTCCACGCATATCCAGTCGTCTAACTCGCACTCCGGCAGGTCAGAAGACGTGAACTCAAAGCCCGCGACGCCGTCGTTTCCGCAGCAGCCGGGGCCGAGGCGCGCCACGGAGTAGTACACGTCGCCGCCTTCCTCCGCGTATTCGCTGTACATCCCCTCGATGCGCACGGTCTTGCCCAAATATTCGTCGGGGTTCAGATAAATGTCGTTGCATTGCGCGATGAACATTTTTTCGCGAATTTCGATGACGCCGTCAATTTCGGCGGCTCGCACCGGAGCTATATAGGCGTCCTGCGCGTATACCGGCTGTGACGCATCGGTCTGCACAGCTTCTCCGGTTTGCGGCGGCAGAGACACGCCGCCGGGTTCCGCACCACAGCCGGAGGCGAAAGATATGGCGCACAGGGCGAGCGTCAACGCAGACGCCGAAAAAAATCGTTTCATTTTCAAGCTCCTTTTTCCGATAGATCCGTTTTCGCGCCGAATAGACGCCGCACGCGCGCCCACGGGACGAATTTCAATATCCAAAACAGTATAAACGCCGCGATGTTGACGATCACAACGCTCGCGCCCGTCGGCGTGGCGTACACATACGACGAGAAAACGCCGATTAGAAAGCAGATGACGGACACCGCGACGGAGCAGACAGTCACCGTGCTGAATTTTTTGCACAGCCGCATCGACGTGAGCGCCGGGAAGATCGTCAGGCTCGAAATCAGCAGCGCGCCCATCATCCGCATACCGAGGACGATGGTAACGGCCGTCAGCAGCGCGATGAGCATATTGTAAAGCCCGGACTTAACACCCGTCGCCCGCGCGAAGTCGTCGTCAAACGTGACGGCGAAAATCTTGCTGTAGAAAAACGTGAACAAAACGAGCACGACTATAGCCAGCACGACGCTCAGACGCACGTCGGATAAGCTCATCGCCAATATGCTGCCGAAAAGGTAGTTGCAAACGTCCGTATTCATTCCCGTCGTCATAGATATGATGACGACGCCGACGGCCATCGAGCCCGTTGAGATCAGCGCTATGGCGGCGTCGCCCTTTATTTTGCTGTTCCCGCTTATACGCAAAAGCAGAAACGCCGTCGCGACGGAGACGGGGATCGCCACCGACAGCGGCGCGAGATGCAGCGCCGTCGCCGCTGCGAGCGTGCCGAAGCCGACGTGCGAAAGCCCGTCGCCTATCATCGAATAGCGCTTTAACACAAGGCTCACGCCGAGCAGCGCGGCGCACAGCGAGACGAGCAGCCCGACGACGAGCGCGCGCACGATAAAGCCGTACGATAAAATCTCTCTGATCGTTTCAAGCATCGGTCGAGCCTCCTAAAAAGTTTATGCCGGCGGCGGAGGCCGTATACTCCGCCGCCGTTCCGAAGAACACCTGTTCGCGCCGCAGGTGAAGGATGTGGCTGGCGTACCGGACGGCGCTTTCTATGTCGTGGGACACCATTATCACCGTGATATCGCGCTCGCCGTTGATGAGCTCGATCTCGCGGTAAAGCTCTTGGCGGACAACGGGGTCAAGCCCCGCGGCGGGCTCGTCGAGCAGCAAAAGCTTTGACGTCGCGCACAGCGCCCGCGCGAGCAGAACGCGCTGCTGCTGCCCGCCGGACAGCTCTCTGTAGCATCTGTTTTTCAGGTTTAAGACGCCGAGGCGCGACATATTCTCCCGCGCCTCGGCCTTGTCAGAGCGCGAATAGAACGGCAGCAGCCCGCGCGAGGACAATCGCCCTGACAGCACGACCTCGTAAGCGCTCGCCGGGAAATCGCGCTGCGCCGCCGTCTGCTGCGGCAGATAGCCGATCTCGTTTTGTTTCAGGCCGTCACCCGTCAGGACGCTTCCCGACGACGGCTGCTTGAGCTTCAGCAGACCGCGCAGAAGCGTAGTTTTGCCGGAGCCGTTTTCCCCGACGATGCAGAGATAGTCTCCCCGGTCCACTTTGAAATTCAGCCCGCTGACCGCCGTAGCGCCGTCATAAGCGAAGGAAACGTCCCGGCAGGTGATAAACGCCATATTATTGCAGAGCTCCTTTCGTATCTATTGTCATATCTATTGAAGCGCCGCTTGCAGACTGTCAACATTCCGGCTCATAATTGACAGATAGCTCTCGCCGGCCTCAAAGTCCGCCTTTGATATGTTGTGCGCGGCGTGAAGCAGACGCTTTTCCGCGCCGGTCTCTCCGGCTATCGTGTCCGCCATCTTCTCGTTCGAGAGCTCTATGTGGAATATTACGGGGATATTCTCGTCTTTGATCTTGTCGATCAAAAACGCGACCGTCGCCATCGACGCCTCCGTCTCAGTCGAGCAGCCGGGGAACGCTGCGAAGTATTCAAGGTCATACGCGTCCGCGAAATACCGGAACGGGAAGCGGTCGCCGAAGACCATCACGCGGCGCGCCGCGTTGTCAGTGACCGCGCGGAATTCGGCGTCGAGCGCGTCGAGCTTCGCGGAATACGCCTCGGCGTTGGCCCGGTAAATGTCGGCGTTGGCGGCGTCCGCCTCGCAGAACGCGTCCGTCAGCTTCGCGACTATCAGCTTGGCGTTGCGCGGGGACGTCCAGACGTGCTCGTCGTACTCGGGGCCTTCTTCCGCCTCTTCGCCTTCTTCGGCTTCCTCCTCGTCCTGCATACCCTCGACGATCTCTTCCTCGACGACCTCTACGCAGTCCATCAGCGTTATGATCCTTATATTCGACGTGTCCATCGAGTCCAGCACGCCGTTCACCCATTCGTCGGATTCGCCGCCGACGTATATAAACGCGTCGCAGTTTTGTATCTTGATTATATCCTGCGCCGTCGGCTCAAACGAATGGCTCTCGGACGCGGGCGGCAGGAGCATCGTGATCTCCGCCAGTCCTCCCGCGATCTCGCGCGAAAAATCGTATGGCGGGAATATCGTCGCTACGATACTGAGTTTTTCGGCGTCCGCGCCGGCCTGAACGGCGTCGTCAGAGACCGGGGTCCCCGCCGCGCCGGGATTTCCGCCGCAGCCCGCCGCCGTAAGCGTTAACAGCGCGGCAAGAAGCAGCGCCGCTGATTTTATAAGTCTTGTGTATTTTTTCACTGTGATTTCAACCTCCGTAAATTTAACGTGCGTGCGCGCACGGGAAACGCGCCGTATGGCGCGACGTCGCGCGAATACGCAACGGCGCGTAGGGGCGGATGGCGATCCGCCCGCGTTTATGCGCGCACGATTTAATGTGTGTATACGCGCAAAATCTCAATCATTCAGGCGCACCTTGAGAGACACGAGCGAGATAAGCCGCCGCGCACCGCCGCCCCGCACAACAGCAACGGCGGATTTCAAGCGCGGCGAAAAAAGAACCACGCCGACGGCGCCCGCCGCCGTACCGAGCGCGCAAAGGACCCCTTCCGCGAGACAAAGCTGCTCGCAGACGGCGCAGCCCCCGTCGTGCCCGTCGTGATCGTGCTCGTGATGAGCGCGCGTCAGTATAACGGCGGAGGACAGCAGCATTGCCGCCGCGATCAGCGCGACGGCAATGCTGTAACGCGCGCGCCGCCGCCCGTGCGGCGCGCCAAATATTCTGTTCGGGCAAACGGCGCGGGACATAACGCACTTCCTAAAAATAAGACTTTGCGAAATTATACCACACGAAAAAACTAAAGTCAATCGCGCAATAAACCACCGCCGGATATAGCTTATCCGGCGGTGGTCGAAAGCGGTTTATAAAGACTTTTCGCTGTTTTTACAGATAAAAATCGTGCCCGCCGATAGTGGCGTACAGGTCGCGGTGGCGGGCCGCCCAGCAGTTTGGCGCGGCGGAGAAATAAAGGCTCCCGCCGACGATCTCCGCGCCGTCAAGCGCGAGCTTCGCGGCGATGACGCACGGCTCCGACGGCGTGTTGTTTATCGCGCCCGAATACGCGGGCGTGAACTGTACGCCGGAGCGCCTGTCAAAAATCACGCCGTACACCGTGTCGGGATGATATTCCGAGCGGACGCGGTTCATTACTACGTTGCCGACGGCGAGCATCCCCTCAAAGCTTTCTCCGCCGGCCTCGGCGTAGATTATGCGGGACATCCATTTCACGTCCTCCGCGCTGTACGCAGTCTCGGCCGGGGCGATAGGCTCTCCGCCGGGCGTGATCAGCACGGTTTTGAACGCGTCGCTCCACAGCGCCTGCGCCCCGAACGCGCGCGCTATCTG
>JAISAA010000225.1 GCA_031266955.1 Oscillospiraceae bacterium
GTTTGCCAAGGTGAAAAGGTCGCCGCTGAACCTCAGCTTCGATCCGCGCCAATACGCCGTCTGCGGCTCAATGTGGCGTTACGCGGAAACCGTCCCGGCCTATATGTGGCAGATAAACACGATGGCGGGTTCCCGCAAGATCACGTGGATGGAATTTGACGATTCCGATGTGATAGGCGTATACGAGGCTATGAGCGGCGCGCTGATAAAGAGCGATAAAACCGTAGAGCGGATCAGCAAGCTGGAGGACAGAGGCTTCCTCGATTCTGACGGGAAGCCGAATGTCGTTGTTGTCAAAATCGCGCCTTTTGAGCTTGATGAATCTATGCTCCAGACGGAGACGCCTGCGGCGTTAAATCTCCCCGCGCCGTCGGCGGAGCTCACGGAGCTCGGCTTCGAGCTCGCCAAGGAGGACGCCGCGATGCTGGAGCAGTATTATCCGGAGCATATACGCCCGTACTTCAGGCAATCGGCGTACACGTCGTTCGGCAGAACCGGACTCAACGCGCGCGTACTGCAAATGCTCGCCGAGGACGGCACGCTGACCGTCCCGCGGGAAGACCGCAGGCGTGGAATGCAGACGCTGATGTTCGCCGACCGGTTGCCGGAATAGACAGGGCATAAAGCGCGGGGAACGCGCCGGCGCGCGGCGGGGCTATTGCGTCCGCCGCGCGCCGCGCTTCCCGTTGGAGGACGCCTCAATGAAATTTGCAAGGAACGCCTTAAGAGCCATTTCGATCGTATTCAAATGCGCGCCGCTGACATCTTTTTTATATATAATATTCGTTGTCCTTACGGCAGTGGTCGTGCCTTTACAGGCGGTTATCATTGAAAATTTGATCGATTCCGTCAAATACACAATGAATTCCGATTACCAAGCGACTTTTAAGTATGGCCTGCTATTGGTCGTGTCTGTAATTTTGTCGAGCTTGGCTACTATTTTTTCTACATTCATTATGACGAAATTGGCGGCAAAGGTTTCGCGCCACTGCATAAAACAGACCTTGCACAAATTTTCTCAAATTAGATACGATTGTTTAGAAAATGTCGAAAATCAAAATATTATCCAGCGGATAGCGGAGTCGCCGCAAACGAATGTCATAGAAGTATTCACTGTTTGCATAACGATAATCAGCAACGCGATAACGTTGATTGGGATATTAGCTGTATTTATCCATATAAGCTTTGTCGTCGCGTTAATTGCCGGTGTACTTACAATTCCTATTATAGTATTAGAGGTTGTTTCCGCCAGTCGCGAAATGAAATTACGATGGAATATGACGACCGATGTCCGAAAGCGTTATTACGTGCAACAGCTATTTGTTGACAGATATGCTTTACAAGAAATAAAGCTGTTTAGGGCCAAGAAGTTATTTTTTGATATTTCAGCGAAGCTTACAAATTTAATAAACGAAACGACTCGCAAAGCAGTCAGCGCGGTCTTGAGTTCGTCCGCGGCGTCTAATGGGCTGATGATTATCTTTCTCGCCTTTCTTATCTCTACGCTCTCCATTTTGCTCTCAAGGGATAAAGTAACGCTGGGCGTTTTTATTGCGCTCGTGGGGATTGTACAAACTTTTTTCACCACGCTGCGTTCGGCGGTGTCAGTTGCGACGACATACACAAGAATTAACGTCAATGTAGAGTATTACATAGATTTTATGAAGCTTCCTGAGCGCACCGCGTCAACACTGCAAGGCGATATTTCAAATATCAATGAGATAAAGTTTGTTAATGTGACATTTTCTTATCCGGGGCGTTCCGATTTTGCTTTAGCTGACGTATCATTTACGATTCGGCGGGGCGACCATATAGCTTTTGTCGGAGAAAACGGCGCCGGAAAGACAACTATAATAAAGTTGATACTGGGGCTGTATCAACCGACCGGTGGGAAGATTTTCTTTGACGGTATGGACAGCGAGCTAATAGCCGATGAAGAGAGAAGGCGAATAATATCAGTCATATTTCAAGACTACAGCAGTTATTTCACGACGCTCAGGGAAAACGTGGCGTTTGGCGATGTTGGCAAAATCAACGACGACGAGCGCATATATAAAGCTTTAGAAAATGCCGGGTTAAAGGATTTTACTGAGGAGCACGGTTATTCGCTTGATCAAAACCTTGGGAAATTTGAAGACGACGGCGTTGACGTATCGGGCGGCGAATGGCAAAAACTCGCTTTGTCAAGATTATTTTTATCGGACGCGCCCTTTGTGATCCTTGATGAGCCAACGGCTTCGCTTGACCCTATATCAGAAAGCGAGCTTTACAGTATGTTCAACAGGCTGTTTTCTCATCGCGCAACTATTGTTGTGTCTCATCGCCTTGCATCCGCCAAAATGTCGGATAAGATATTTGTGATCGAATCCGGCAGGGTAACGGAGTCCGGCAATCACGATGAATTGATGCGTGCGAAGTCAAAATATTTTGATATGTATACACAGCAGAGCGAATGGTATAGGAGTGCATAAAATGGACAAGTTTAACGCATTTGCAATCATAAAAAAATGCTTCAAGGACGTTTTTGTGTTGATGCCTATTGTAGTGATAGGTTTGATGGCGATCGAGATCGTCGCCGCCCTTTCGTCCGTAGTCAGCGTATACAGCTCCGCAAAATTACTGGACACCGCTTCACAGCTTGTATCCGGGGCGTCCGACCTGCGGGGCTTGAGCATTTGGTGCGCCGTTGTTGTTTTAACATACGTTGTTGATTTTGTATGCGTGAGAGTACGGTATATGATAGACAATACGGTCGTTGTTAAAAAATTAGAGTTATTTCACGACAGATTAGCTGACTTTGTGGTTGATCTGTCATTGGAAGCCGCCGAAAAGCCGGAGATTTCCGATTCTTTCTGGAGGGCCAAGGATGCCGTATATCAAGACCGAATGAAAACCACGGTTCTCCAGTCTTTTCAGATAATACCTTCCGCGTTTCGCGTTATAGGCTCGATAATTGTTTTGTCAACATATAACATCTTACTTGTACCGATAGCCGTGCTCTCAATTCTGCCTTCGGTGATTATACGGATCATTGTCAGCCGCAAAGGGTATGCGTTCCAACGCGCACATACAAAGGCCGAGCGAAGGGTAGGATATTTACGTTTTGTTCTCACACATCGGGAATCTGTAAGGGAAATGCGGCTTTCCGGTTTCGCGAATTACTTGTTTGATAAATTTTTCACCGAATATGATTTAATGCAAAGCGACGGCAGGCGATTTCAATTCAAAACGAATTTATACACATCCATTGTTGACTTGTCGCGCACGATATTTTACGCGCTGTCCGTGCTGTTTTGTGTTCTTCTTTTACAGCGAAACGAACTGACTATCGGGGCGTTCGGAGTATGCTTGACCGCATTTATCTCTATGCAAGGCACGGCATTTTCCTTTATATCTATTTTTTCGGAAATTATGTCAAGCTGCCGGTATGCAAACGACTACTACAGCTTCTTTGACAACAGCTCGGAGAGCTCGACTGGTGAACCCTGCGGCGGCAATTTTGAGGAGCTTACGGCAGAAAACATAACCTTCTCTTATCCGAATGCCGGAACCTCCGCCGTTCAAAATTTGAATCTCAATATTAAAAAGGGAGAGAAAATCGTCATTGTCGGAGAAAACGGTTCTGGAAAAACGACATTAGCAAAAATATTGATGTCGTTGTACGAGCCCAATGACGGCAAGGTTACGTATAACGGCATTCCCGTCGATACGCTTAAACGGGAAAGCGTATTCAGCCATTTTTCTCTTGCGGCTCAAAATTTTGTAAAATACAGCCTGAGCGTGAGGGAAAATATCGCCGTTGGCGATATAAGCCGCATCGAAGCAGACAACGATCTAATTTCACAGTTAGACAGAGTTGGTCTTGATACCGCCATACGGAATGTTGGCGGTATTGACACGTTGCTTGGCGTCGAATTCGGATGTATAGATTTATCAGGCGGGGAATGGCAAAAGCTTGCGATTGCGAGAGCTTGCTTTGCCAATGGTGAGCTGCTGTTTTTCGACGAGCCAACAGCCGCGCTTGACCCGATGATCGAACGCGAAATACTCACGCAGCTTTTGACTATATCAAATACTTCTTCCGTTGTGGTTATTTCGCATCGCATTGGCATATGCAGAATTGCCGATAGGATCATTGTTATGAAAAACGGTAATATAGTCGAAAGCGGCAGCTTCAATGATTTAATCGCCAATGACGGGGAGTTTAAGAGACTTTGGACAGAACAAGCAAAATGGTATCAATGAACAACACATAATTAAAGTAGTAGGAATCGGGCATGAAAATAAGCCCCGGAATTGAAAGGAGATAATTATGCGTAAATACAAGCAAGCCGCCAAGGATTTTCTGTTTCTGCTAAAACCGTATTGGAAGCACGGGAAGCTGCTGGTGATACTCGAAATACTCGGTGCGGTCATCGCCGCCCCGGTTGGGGAGCTCGCGGGCGTTACGGTCGCGCAAGCCGTGATCGACGCGGTTATGGCGGGGGAAACTATCGCCGCCGTGCTGAAAATCGTATGCGTGTATTTTGCCGTCTACGCGCTGGCATATCTCGCGCAAAACGGCGTGAACAGCTTTTATACAAGCTGGAAGCGGGACGATATAAAAGCAAAGATAGACCGCGACATTTTCGCGCAGGCGCAGAAAACTGACTTCCGCTGGATCGACGACCCGGAATATTTCAACACGTTCGACCTTACGCTTAAAGAATACGCGAACCGGTCAAACAGCATCATAACCGTCGGGTCGCAAATGCTTACCATGCTTGTCACGTCGGCGGCGATGATAGGCGTTATAGCGCAAATCGGGATAATAATTGCCGTCATAACAGCCGCCGGGCTGATAGTTTCTATGATGCTTATGTCAAAAATGACCTCGGATTATATGAAAACCGTCCCGCGGCAGGTAAGCATCAACCGCAAAATGGATTACACAAAGCGCGTATATCAGCAAAACAGCGCCGCCGCGGATATGAAAAGCACGGGAGTCGCGGACGCGCTCATCAAAAAACACGCGGCGGCGGCAAAAGAGCTCACCGGCGTTATGCGCGCGGCGCACACAAGGATGGGGCTTTTCTCGCTGGGCAATAATTGGTCCGCGAAAATCACAAGCTATTGCGTCATACTGTACATAGGCTGGGGTCTGCTAACGGGCAGAATTGAGAGCGTCGGGGCATACGCAACGCTTATCGCCGCCGCCGCCGCGCTGTCAAACAGCCTCAGCTCGCTGGGAATGTTATGGTCGAGCTTGTTCACAACAACGCAGTCCGCGGGCATCGTGCGCGCGTTCTTCGACCTTGAATCGACGATAGAGCCGTCAACGGGATGCGAAGCGCCGGACGGCGCGCTTTCCGTCGAGCTCCGCGGCGCGCGTTTCGGCTATCCCAATTCGGACTTCGCCGTCAGGGATATCGACATTAAGATCGCGCCCGGAGAGAAGATCGCCATCGTCGGCGAGAACGGCGCGGGGAAAAGCACACTTATGAAGCTGCTGCTGCGGCTGTACGATACGGACGGCGGCGGCATTTTGTACAACGGCAAAAATATTAAGGACTACGACGTCCACGCCCTGCGCCGGCGCGTCGGCTCAGCGTTTCAGACGCCGAACGTATACGCGCTTACGCTCGCTGAAAATTTGCAGACGTACAACCGCGCGGACGCCGAGCGTCTGATCGCCGCGCTGAGGGAGATCGGGCTGTCGCGCCTCGCGGACAAGCTTGACGAGGAGGTGACAAAGGAATTCGACGAGAACGGCATAATGCTCTCCGGAGGCGAGGCGCAAAAACTCGCGCTCGCGCGGCTGCTCACGGGCGACTTCGGGCTGCTGCTTCTCGACGAACCGAGCTCCGCGCTCGACCCCATCGCGGAGCACGAGATGACAAAGCTGCTTTTCAGCCAGTCAAGCCGCACGACGACAATAATGGTGGCGCACCGCCTGTCAACCGTCCGCGACGCCGACCGCATATATCTCATTGACAACGGTTCCGTCGCCGAGCAGGGCGCGCACGACGAGCTTATCGCCAAAAACGGCAAATACGCCGAGATGTTCCGCAAGCAGGCGGAGAATTATGTGAAGTGAGCGGCTGCGCGCCGCTCACCGTCCCGTAGGGGCAGACGTCCTCGGCGGCCCGCTGTCCACCGCCCCATAGGGGAGAACTGTGTTCGCCCGGCTCACCGAGGTGTATACGCCGCTTGCGTCTGCGCGTTTTGCGCCTGCGCGGCGCGGCGCCCCATTTCTGTGCGGAAAGAATTTGAGTTGTTGCAAACACTCGGTTTTTGGGGGGATTTGTTACTATTGTGTTATTAGTTCAATTGCGGTTCGGAGCTCTTGAATTGTTTTGTGGGTGTAGACGCGCTCGCCTACGTCTTTGGATTTATGGCCCATAATCAGGTCGATGCAGCGCTTGTTTGCGCCGGCGCTGTCGAGGCGGGAGCGGAAGGTGTGGCGGGTCTCGTGGACGGTGTGAGCTGCGGGTATGCGCTTCATTATGGCGCGCCAAAAGGTGTAATAGCGGTAGGGGGTGACCTTTTGGGCGTCGTGCTCGAACAGGTATTCGCCGCCTTGGGCCAGACGCGCGGCGATCAGCGGGGCTATGCGCGGGTGTATCGGAACGATTCGGTTTTTACCGGCTTTGGTCTTTGTGCCGCCTTTTATTGTGCCGGCGGTCAAATCGACGTCGGCGGTTTTAATGTCAAGCAGCTCGGATATCCGGAAGCCACTATACAGGAACACGAGGGCGCTGTCAACCCACGGCTCGGATTGTGCGGCCCACAGCGCGGCGATCTCCGCAGCGGTGAACGGGAGCTTTGTTGTCTCGGGAGCGGGGGCGGAGGTGAGCAGGCCGGAGTAACAGCGCGTCACGATGTCCAGCTCCAAGGCGAAGCCGTCGAGGTGGCGAAACAGATTTTTTAGGGTATTTTGCCTTGAATAACTGCACTCGTTAGCGTCGATTATCATTTGCATTTGATGGGCGCGGAGGTCCTTGTAGCTGACGTTGAACAGAGGTGCGCAGCGCTTGAACACCGATTTTAGAGAGGCGCGGTTTGACTGGCCGAGCTTGGGGGCTTTTTTCTCTAACCAGAGGTCATATAGCTCTTCGAGCGTGATTTTCTCCTGCCGGATGTTCCACGGGTCTTTGTTGTACTGCGCGAGGGCGATGAGGCCGGCTTCGCGCGTGGGGTAGTAGCCTATTGTCTCGTAGACGGGATAGCCTCGGTCGTCCCAGCTTTTTGTTTTTCGGGCGACATACGGGTTGCGCCGCACGCCTGAGAGTTTCGCTACAGTTCCGTAGCCGTTGGGGTGTCTCATAGTTAATCACCTGTCCTAAAAAATTTATGTGGACATTTTCGGGGACAGGTGGTATAGTTGCTTTGGGTGTTCGCTATACCGGGCTTGTCCCGTATGGTGTCCTGAACCGCTCTTGGCGCTGGCACGCCGGGGGCGGTTATTTTATTGCTGTTGCGAGGTTTCCATCCTTAATGTCTCGCGGTATTGCTCCGCTTCCTCTCTCTATCTTTTACGTAGGCGGCAAAGGATTTAACTTCTTCGTACATCTCGTCGGTAATGTCACCCGCGCCGTCGAATAGGGCGAAACGGATATCGTCGTCAGTTACCGTGTTCTCGGGCGCGGACACTTGTTCTGAAAAATCATTCCACGCGGATACAGGGACTGAGTATATTGCGCCGAGCGCAATTGCCTCGGCGTCCGTGGCTCGTGCTCGCGCTCCTGTTTCAAGCCGGATGAGATCGCCGGGAGTTATATCGGCGCGTTCGGCAACCTCCGCCAACGTCAAGCCCGCTTTTTCGCGCGCTTGGCGCAGCCGCTCGCCGAACGTCGGGACTTTGCCCAACAGGTAATCTGTGGACACCCCGAAAAATGCCGCGAGAGCTTTAATCGCTACAAGCGGCGGGTTAACGATGCCCCCCTTTTCGTATTTCCCAATTGCTGCGCGCTGCACACCTACTATCTCCCCCAACTGCCCTTGGGTTAGCCCTTTTTGCTGCCTGAGCTGCTTTATCCGTTCTCCCAACTTAACGCTTTTTTCGGTTATTAGATTTCGTGACATTTAATTCTCTCCTTTCATTTTTACCAATAATCTTAACGAGACTATTATGAATTATCGTACCACATTAAATTTACCCTGTCAAGACTTATTTTCGGAAAATTTTATTTTTCTGAAAATAAGTCTTGTATTTATTAGTCCCTGTGGTATTATATCATATGAGGTGATTATAATGACGTTGGGCGAAAGAATCCGCGATTTACGCAAAGAAAAAAATCTGACCCAAGCCGAACTGGGGGAAATTTTAGGAGTTCAACAATCTGCGATCCGAAAATACGAGTATGGAGAAATAAATATCCCTCTGTCAAAATTGGAGGCAATGAGTAATTATTTCGAAGTTATGATAGAGTATCTTTTGGGAAAAAGCGATTGGCGCACGCAGGAAGAACTTCAAGCGCAGCTTGCCGAATGGGATGAAAAATATAATAAAGGTGTCGCGCCGATTACGGAAACAACCAAATTTGAACACGTGTTTACCAAACTCCCGATGTATAACGCCGCGGTTTCGGCTGGAACTGGAACTTGGCTTGATGATGGCTGTGAATATGAATTCGTCGAGTTTGAGAACGCACCGAGCGGTGCGGATTTCGCCTTGCGCGTGCGAGGGGACAGTATGGAACCGATGTATTCAGACGGAGATATTGTTTTCGTCAAAGCCGGTGTAATAGTAGAGAGCGGTCAAATCGGCGTGTTCTGCCTGAACGATGAAGGCTACCTTAAAATGCTCCAAGGAAACAAGCTCGTTTCGCTCAATCCCAAATATAAACCGATAACAGTAGGGGAATTCGATAATTTTTTATGCGCTGGGAGAGTTGTCGGGAAAAATTAACTTAGTCCCGGCAAAATAGAAACTTATAAAATCCAGCACAGGCGCCCGTTTTACCGGGCGCCTCGTTTTATATGCCCGAAATCGCAAATATATCTGACATAAATATTATTAAAAAAAAAATAAAAAAGTCTTGACAGAATTATTTTTATGTGGTATACTCCCAATATAAAGTCCTTAAAAGACCTTTTTTTGCATGACTCGCAAGAAAAATCAACCCCAAAAATTTTTTTAGGAGGAAAATAAAAATGACCGTATTCGACACCAAACTTACTATGTACGATGTGAACGACCCTAATATCCGAGGCGTAGCGGAGACCGCCGGCGAGCTGGACGCCGAGCTCTGGAGGGTGGGTATCGCTCACGCGTTCATACTTCCGGATAGCGCCGAGCCTACAGAGGACGGAAAACAGCCGGCGCTCGTCTTGATGTACTGCAGTGAAGACTACCTTGAATTTTCGCTCATCTACCTGCGCCATAATCTGAAAGCGCGAGGCGCGCAGCCCAAGAAGATCGCTGAGGCCTTGATGAAGGTAGCGGCAAGGATTATCGCCGAAACCAAGTGACCGCTTCTGGCGGGGTTGAGCGCGTCAGCCCCGCCCCATCCGGCAATGGCGCGGGATTGGGTGTGTCCCCCACACCTGAACGGATAAGCCCGCGCCGGAGCCGGTATCAAAAAATCCCCCGCCTGATGATGGCGCGCCGGTAACGCGCCGAAACCGCCCAATAAAGGGCGGTCGCGGGAAACCGTACAGCAAATCAGATGCGAAGCGGCAATGCGAAACAACAGCCGTCGAGTGCGAGCCAACCGCAAGCAGCCACGTGCGTACCTTGCCAAGTGAATAAGCGTATACATTATATTATTAGAAAGGGACGATTGTATGACGCCGAACGAAATTATCGCCGGGCTGGAAGACTTGGCGGAGGATCGAAAGTCATTTTTCGATTGTGACGATATCGTAAGCCAGCAGTTTCACGACGATTACAACGTGCTAATGGAAGCGATTAGCGCAATAAAACACCACGAGCCAATGCCAATCGAAACGCTGTACACAGGGGTATTTAACATTGACCTTAACAAATTCATACAAATCGGGAGATGCCCGAAGTGCGACAAACTTATACAAGACTTTATGCGCCATTGCGCGGAGTGCGGACAAGCTTTACTGTGGCCGGAGGCGACTGATGGCAGAACGTGAATTGACTGTTAAGCTTAACTTTGAGCCCTCGTTAGAAGAGCTTCAGCGCGACATTAAGAAGGCCCGCCGCGAGTTATCAAAGCTTCGTCAGACGATATTTTTCAACCGCTTTTTAATAAATCACAAAAAAAAACAGGGAGAAAACAAACAATGGACAAGCAAGAATATAATTGGGAACCAGTTAAGGACAAGCTAACCGAACTGTCGGCAGACATAATAGCGTTTAGCCCGAATTGGCACGGGAGAAAAGTCATTGCTAAGTTAATGGAATGCTTGGACGCGGTTCAGGGCGCGGTTGTCGGCCAGGCACAAGACCGGCACTATGAGAAGCTCGAACAGGAACGATTAGAGCTGCACGCGAAATATGAAGCCGAAAAAGCAGCAAGCGTCTCTTAAAAAAGGCGCTTGCTACGGGCGGTGTTACTTGTCCGGTACTTCGCCAAGTGCTTTCGCCAATTCGGAGATCTCGAGAATCATGTCCGCCCGTGACGGCGGCAGTACAACGCCCGATTTATCCGGATCCGGTGCGCGTAAATACTTAGCCTTGCGGCATTTCAGTAACGCGATGTACAGTTCTACCGCCAGCTCCTTGTTTGACTTTGCCATTAAACAGCCCTCCTTTCAAAATCATAGCTCTATGTTACCACGGATAACATTGAAAGTCAACAAACACCAATTAACGGAGGTTAAAAATGAGAAACCAATATAAATTTTACCGGGAACGCGCGGGGCTGACGCAGGCGGAGGCCGCCGCGCGGCTGAAAGAGATCATGCCGAACCGGAGGGCGCTTCGCTCTGCAATCGCGCAATGGGAAAACGGATACGCAAAACCGATAGTAGATGTGCTGCTCCCGCTCGCGGAGGTGTACGGATGTACGGTAGATGAACTGCTGCGGTGGCCGAAGGACGACGAAAAGGAGGTGATGAAAAATGAACATTAACTTACTAAAAAGCAAAATGGCGCTATATGGGGATAAAAATTATAATCTCGCGGATGTATTGGGTATAACACCAGCATCGATTTCAGCTAAGCTCACCGGGCGATTTAAGTTTACATTGTCCGAAATCGAAAAAATTGTAAATCACTACAGCCTAAACAAGGCCGATACGTTTGATATTTTTTTCAATTCAAATAGTCTTGTAGAGACTAATGCTAACAAAGAGCGAGGACACCAACAATGAATAACGCCAGATTAACAGTAGTCAATAACGTGCGGCGGTTACTGCGCGAAAAGGGCGTGAAGCAAGGGCATATTGCAAAACAAATAGGCGTTTCGGAAAAAGAAATGAGCCGCATATTGTCCGAGGGGCGGCCTCAGCCGGAGCACCGTATCGCGGCTTTCGCGGAGGCGCTGGGCGTGACCGTCGCGGAGCTATTTGAACAACCAACATAAGTTAGGAGAAACCACAAAATGAACAACAGTAGAAGAAAACTGCTATCCGAATTGAAGAAAGTAATCGACGACCTAATAGAAGACATCACGGTCGTACAAACCGATGAAGAAGACTATCGCGACAACATACCCGAGAACCTGCAAAATTCGGAGAAGTACGCGACCTCGGAGGCTGCGATTTCTGAAATGCAATTCGCAATTGATTATTTGCAGGACGCGGGTATGAACCTTGATTCGGCTTGTGAGTAAAGGAGGACGCCGGCGATGTTTAATCAAACTCTAAAGCGCGCGCTGTTGGAGCGCGGGATTTCGCAGAAGGAGCTTGCGGCGAGTACGGGGCTCTCGAAGTCGGGGATCAGTCAATATGTGTCCGGGGCTGTTGTGCCGCCGCTGAAAACGCGGCAGAGGATCGCCGACGCGATGAGTGTGCCGCTCTCGTTCTTTGACGGCGCGCCGCCGCCCTCGCCGGGCGAGCCGCCGGATATGCGGAGGCTGGGGGTTGCGGAGGCCGCCGCGCGGCTGGGGAAGTCACAGCAATTTGTCCGGGTGCTGCTGCAATCGGGCAAGGCTCCGTTCGGCGTCGCTGTGAGGATGCCGGGCGGCAAGTACGGGTATCACATCAGCCCGAAAAAATTTGATGAGTATACGGGGAGTGGTTCGCGGTTAAACGGCGGGGCGGTGTGGACACCGCCCCCTACGGAGATTTTCGATGATTAAGATAAATTATACCCAAAAAACCTTGCTCATGCTTTTGGCGGTGCTGCTGACGCTGGTCTTATTTCTCGTGTGGTTTGACCGTGATTCACGGGCGCGGATGGATGAGTTCACCGCGCGGATCGAGGCGGAGAACGCGGCGGAGGCGGAGCGGCGGGCGGCGCTCGACGCGCTGCTGGCGAAGGTGCGGGCGGAGCCGCGGGCGACGAAACCGCACGCAACGGGCGCAGCCCGTTGCGTTTGATTGAACGCCCTTGCCATACGTTACGCAAATATCCACAGGGCACGGCGTGCCGTGCCCCTACGGACGCGGGCCCATCGTCGGCGCGAATGCGCCGTATCCCGTGCCCGCACGCGGCAAAGCCCGTTGTGTTTGATTGAAATTGCGGGGTTACACCCCGTCGGCGCGAATGCGCCGTTCCCCGTGCGCGCACGCACGTTAAATCAAACACAAATTTATTTTGTGAAACAAAATCAATTTTGAAAGGATATCACAATGTTAGAAATCAACGTACACATCTCAGCCCCGGAGCTCTCGGACGCGCTGCGCGCCCTTGCCGCGGCAATGCTCCCGAAAGTCCCGAACACTGCGCCGGCTATGGCGGCGGTACCCGTAACCCCGGCCGCTCCCATCATCCCCGCTGCTGCTGCTCCCATCGTGCCGGTAGCCGCCGCCCCCGCGTACACGCCCGAGCAAATCATGACCGCCGGAGCCGCATTAATGGACGCGAACAAAACAAACGAGCTTATCGCGCTGCTGAACGCGTTCGGCGTACAGGCGGTAACGCAGCTCAAGGCGGAGCAGCTGGGCGCGTTCGCCACGGAGCTGCGGAAGCTGGGGGCGCAGATATGAGCGCGCACGCACTGCTATCGCCGTCCGCGGCGCACCGCTGGCTGAATTGCACGCCCGCGCCGCGCCTTGAAGCAACGCTGCCGGAGAGCACGAGCGAATACGCGGAGGAGGGCAGGTTAGCTCACAGCGTTTGTGAGCTGGCGGCGCGCAAAAAATTCACGCTCATGAAGCCCTCGGCGTACAACACGGCGCTTAAAAAGCTCAAAGCTGACCCCCTGTGGAGTGATGAAATGCTGACTACCGCCGGCGTCTACGCGGAGCACCTCGCCGAGCGCGCGATGAGTTATCAGAATACGCCTTACGTCACGCCGGAGGTCAAGGTAGATATTTCGGACTACGTGCCGGAGGCATTCGGTACGTGCGATTGCGTGATGATCGGCGGCGACGAGCTTATCATTACAGATTACAAGCACGGTAAAGGCGTCCCCGTCTCGGCGGAGGGCAACCCGCAAATGCGGCTTTACGCGCTGGGCGCGCTCAGAAAGTACCGCCCGCTATACGGCGATACGATCCGCCGCGTAAGCTTTTACATCGATCAGCCCCGGCTTGACAGCTACAGCGGCGAGACTATGACAGTTGAGGACTTGACAACGTGGGGCGAAAGCGAGGTCAAGCCGAAAGCGGCCCTCGCGTACGCGGGAGAGGGCAGCTACGCGCCCGGCGAGTGGTGCCGGTTCTGCCGGGCAAAAGCGCAATGCCGCGCCCGCGCCGGCGTTCATACCGCGCTGGAGGACTTCAAGGACGCGCAGCCGCCAACGGCGGGCGGGTCGCCCCTGCTGACTGACGCCGAGATCGGCGGGCTGCTGCACCGGGCGGAGGGCCTCATAAAATGGTATGACAGCCTCAGGGAATACGCGCTGGGCGCTTTGCTTGACGGCGGGGTGATCCCCGGCTGGAAGGCCGTGGAGGGGCGCAGCGTCCGGCAATGGACGGATCAGGACAAGGCGCTCGAAACCATTATCAGCGCCGGGATCGACCGGGCGGTCGTGTACGATCTCGTACCGAAAACACTGGCGCAGTTAGAAAAGATGATCGGCGCTCCGCAATTCTCTGAGCTCGTAGGCGGCTTGATCGCGAAACCGCCCGGCAAGCCCGCGCTCGCGCCGGAGAGCGACAAGCGCCCGGCGTACAGCGGCGCGGCGGCGGATTTCGCGGAGGCCACATGAAAAAAGGAACCTACTATATTCTTAACCGCGCCGAAATACAAAAATTACAGGAGGAATTATAATGTATCAGAATATACCTACGAAAGTCCGGACAGGCGAAGTGCGCCTATCCTACGCAAGCTTGACGACGCCGCGCGCGCCGCTGCAGGGCTCCGGGGAGGAAAAATACTCCGTTACGCTGCTGATCCCCAAGACCGACGCCGCCACATATCAAAACATTCTCTCGTCCATCGAGGCCGCCGCGCAGAGCGCGCAGGGCTCATTATGGAACGGCGTTCGCCCGCCCGCGCTGCCCACGCCGATACACGACGGGGACGGCGTCCGGGAAAACGGGACGCCGTTCGGCGCGGAATGCAAGGGGCATTGGGTGATGACGGCGAACTCGAAGAACAAACCGCAGGTGATGCGCCGTACAGACCTCGGGCTTGCCGAAGTCCCGCCGCAGGAGATATATAGCGGGATGTACGCCGAGGTCACCGTAAACTTCTTCGGCTACAACTCGAACGGCAAGCGCGGCGTGGGCTGCGGCCTCGGCAACGTCCTGAAAACGCGCGACGGCGAGCCGCTGTCCGGCGGCGCGTCCGCCGAGGCGGATTTCGGCGAACCGCAGGCGACGGTCAACCCGCTCACCGGGATGCCGTTCTGATATGCACCATCTTTCTATCGACCTTGAAACGTATAGCAGCGCGCCGCTGGCGAGAACCGGGGCGTATAAGTATATACATAGCCCGGATTTTCAGATATTGCTATTCGCGTACTCGCTCGACGGCGGGCCGGTAGAGATCGTAGATTTGGCGCGGGGCGAAGCCCTCCCGCCGTGGCTTGCCGCCGCGCTCTCCGATCCCGGCTATATAAAACACGCATATAACGCCGCGTTTGAATGGAACTGCCTTTCTAAATTTATGGGCCCGCTGCCGATCGAGCAGTGGCGATGCACAATGCTTCACTCGCTGTATTGCGGGTATCCCGCCGGGCTCGAAGCGGCGGGGCGGGCGCTGGGGCTGCCGGAGGATAAACAGAAGCTATCCTCCGGCAAAGCCCTCATACGGTATTTCTGCGTCCCGTGCCCGCCGACGAAGACCAACGGCGGCAGAACGCGCAACCTTCCGCACCACGACCCGGCAAAGTGGGAGCTGTTCAAGAGCTATTGCATGGGCGACGTGACGGCGGAAATGGAGATCCTGCGCCGCCTGTCCGGCTTCCCCGTGCCGGATGCCGTAGAAAAGCAGTGGCAGACCGACCTTGTCATAAACACCCGCGGCGCGATGGTGGACATGGAGCTTGTGCGCGGCGCGTTGGAGATCGGCGAAACCACCCGCGCGCGGCTTGTGGAGGAGGCGGTGCAGCTATCCGGACTGGACAACCCCAACAGCTTGGCGCAGCTCACCGGGTGGCTTGCAGAGGAGCTGGACGAGGAGCCGCCCGATCTCCGCCGTGACACCGTGAGCCGTCTGCTGGACGGGAACATCACCAGCGGCGCCGCCCGCCGTATGCTTGAGATACGGCAGGAGCTGGGCAAAACCTCCACAAAGAAATATAACGCGATAGCGGCGGCCGTATGCGCCGACGGGCGCGTGCGCGGACTGCTGCAATTTTACGGCGCCAACCGTACGGGGCGCTGGGCGGGGCGGCTGATTCAAGTGCAGAACCTCCCGCGCACATACGCGGAGCCGCTGCCGCTTGCCCGCGATATTATCAAGCGGCGGGAGGCGGCGAAGCTCCGGTTACTGTACGGCTCCGTACCGAATACCCTGTCACAGCTGATCCGCACGTCGTTCATTGCCGCGCCCGGTCAAAAACTGGTGGACGCCGATTTTTCCAGCATCGAGGCGAGGATCATCTCGTGGATGGCGGGTGAGCAATGGAGGCTTGAGGTGTTCCGCACCCACGGCAAAATATACGAGGCGTCCGCCTCCCAAATGTTCGGCGTTCCGCTGGAATTGATCAAAAAGGGCAACCCCGAATACGCCCTCCGGCAAAAAGGCAAGGTTGCGGAGCTTGCGTTAGGGTATCAAGGCGGCACAGGGGCGCTAATCAAAATGGGCGCGTTGGACATGGGGCTTACGGAGGACGAATTGCCGGAAATCGTGAGCCGCTGGCGCGACGCTAACAAGCGCATCCGCGATCTGTGGTATGCGATGGAGGCCGCCGCCGCGTCCGTCGTCCGGAACGGAACGCCGGCCGGCGTGAACAACGTCACGCTGGCGCGGGAGATGGACAGTAACGGCTTGGACTTTCTGACTGTTCGCCTCCCCTCCGGGCGCAAGCTGTATTACGCGCGCCCCGCGCAGGGCGTCAATCAATGGGGCGGCCCGTCGCTCAATTATATGGGTATGGATCAGACCACAAAAAAGTGGAAGCAGATCGAAACCTACGGCGGCAAGCTGGTTGAAAACGTAGTACAGGCCATAGCGCGGGACTGCCTCGCGGACGCGATAGAACGGTTAGAGTCAGCGGGGTACGCGGTGGTATTCCACGTACACGACGAAGTAGTGATCGACTGCCCGGCGGACCGGGCAAGCCTTGATGACGTGACCGCGATCATGTCACAAACCCCGCCGTGGGCGCCGGGCCTGCCGCTGGACGCGGACGGCTGGATCGGGGACTTTTACAGAAAGGATTAGCCGCTTGTGATACACGACCGAAAAATTATAATATCCGTTGGAAACAACCGCCGAAGCGTCAACTGGCTGCCGCAGACGCTGTCACTGTCAGAGCTGTATGAAAAACTCCGCGTACCGGCGAGAAGCACGGAAACAATGCCGCAGTACCTTGCCTTGAAAAAAGCCGAGCAGGACGATTTGAAGGACGTCGGCGGCTATGTGGCCGGCAGCCTCAGCGGGACGCGCCGCAAGGCCGGCGCTGTGGCCGGCAGAGACGTAATCACGCTTGACCTCGACAGCATACCGCCCGGCGGCGCGGATGACGTCCTGCGGCGCGTGGAGGGCTTAGGCTGCGGTTACTGCGTGTACAGCACCCGCAAGCACTCCGCCGCCGCTCCCCGGCTCCGCGTCCTTCTGCCGCTGGACAGGACGGCGGCGGCGGACGAGTACGAGCCGGCAGCCCGCAAAATGGCGGAGCTCATCGGCTTTGAGCTCGCGGATCCGACCACGTTTGAAGCGGCGCGGCTCATGTACTGGCCGTCCTGCTGCGCCGACGGCGAATATATCTACACCTATCAGGATAAGCCCATGCTGTCCGCCGATGGACTGCTGGCACTTTTTACGGACTGGCGGGATATATCAGCGTGGCCGCGCTCCGCGAACGAGACAACACACACCAAGCTTGCCGCGAGGCAGGGCGACCCGCGCGCCAAAGGCGGCGTTGTGGGCGCGTTCTGCCGCAGTTATGATATCCCGGGTGTGATGGAGGCATTCCTGCCGGGGGTATATGAGCCGGCGGACGGTATGCCGGGGCGGTACACCTATTCAGGCGGCAGCACTACGGGCGGCGCGGTGATATATGACGAGGCGCGTTTCCTGTACAGTCACCACGCGACGGATCCGTGCTCCGGGCGGCTTGTCAACGCATTTGACCTCGTGCGGCTGCACAAATTTGAGGGCTTAGACGACGCCGCGGCGGCGAATACGCCGAACAACCGGTTGCCGTCCTACCTCGCCATGTGCGAGCTCGCCGCGGCGGACGACGCCGTCGCGGCGCTTATGGCAAAGGAAAAGCTGGGCGCGGCCTTGAGCGACTTCGAGGAAATAGACGTCGACTGGCTCCGCCGGCTCACTAAAAACGCACAGACCGGGCAAATCAAAGCGACGATAGATAATGTCTGGCTAATCCTCGAAAATGACCCGAATCTAAAAGGCAAGTTCGCCTTGAACGAATTCGCCGGGCGCGGTGAAGTCCTGGGCGCGCTGCCGTGGGAGAAAACCGGTGAGAGGCGGCTGTGGGACGACAACGACAATCAGGGGCTTTACTGGTACTTGGAGAAATATTATCAGCTTGTTGGCAACGGCAAGATCGATGGCGCGCTGTCCCTCCACTCCGTCGGGCACCGCTTTAACGAGGTGCGGGATTACCTGAACGGGCTGACGTGGGACGGGACGCCGCGCCTCGATTCGCTTCTCGTAGATTATTTAGGCGCGTCAGACGACGCATACGTCCGCACGGTGACGCGCAAGGCCTTTACGGCGGCGGTCGCGCGGGCGATGTCCCCCGGCTGCAAATACGACGCTATGCTCATCCTGTCCGGCGCGCAGGGCGTCGGCAAATCAACGCTGCTTGATAAAATGAGCCGGGGCTGGTTCAACGACAACATACGGACGTTTGAGGGCAAAGAGGCGTCGGAGCTTTTACAGGGCGTATGGCTGGTAGAGATCAGCGAGCTTGACGCGTTCAAGCGCACGGACACATCCCGGATCAAACAGTTTTTGAGCCTGCGGGCTGACCGCTTCCGCGCGGCCTACGGCAAGCACGTCAAAGAGCTGCCGCGGCGCTGCGTCTTTTTCGGCACCACAAACAACACCGACTTTCTGCAAGACGACACGGGCAACCGCCGCTTTTGGCCGGTGGATGTGACGGAGGGGCGTAAAAAAGTTTGGACGGAGCTTGACGGCGAGGTCGATCAGATATGGGCGGAGGCGGTCATTCGCTGGAAAACGGGCGAAACGCTGTACCTGTCCGGCGAAGTCGAGCGCACGGCGAAAGAGCAGCAGGAGGCGCACCGCGAAGCCGAAGCGAAAGCCGGCGTGGTGCTGGACTTCTTGGAACGCGAGGTGCCGGAGGACTGGCAAAGCTGGCCGCTGGACAAGCGGCGGATATTCTGGGGCGGGGGCGTTACCGGAGAATTGAAGCTTATGCCGCGCGACAGGGTATGCGCCTTAGAAATATGGTGCGAGGCGTTTAACGGGCTGCAAAAGGACATACGCAAGTCAGATACGCGGCTAATTAACAGTATTATCGCTCACGCGGAGGGGTGGGCGCGGCAGGATACCACGGTGAGATACGGGTATTGCGGAACACAGCGCGGATACTTTAGGCCGCAACATTCCCCGCAACATTCGGCGCAACATTAGCGCAACATTTTTAGAATGTTGCACCCTGTCCGCAACATTCTAAATTTTTCCAAAGAGAATGTTGCGCGAATGTTGCGCGAATGTTGCGCTTAAAACCGTTGCAACTACTATGTTTTGTATACTAATGCAACATTGCAACATTCTTTCTAATAGAGTAGAGAGAAATAGGGAGATTAGGGGGAATTAGGGGATATACCTATACTGCCTAATACGCCTAATCCGCACACGTCTATACACGCGCGCGAGGAATGTTACACACGAGGAGGAGAGACCCATGAACGAATACGCGATCGAGCGCCGCCTTGCGCAAGGTGTGCGCGCGGCGGGCGGGCTGTGCCTGAAATTTACGAGCCCCGGAACTCCGGGCGTACCTGACCGCATAGTGATAACCGCGGACGGGCGGGTGATATTTATCGAGCTGAAAACCGAGATCGGGCGGCTGGCGAGTATTCAGCGCTGGATGATCGAGGAGCTGCAAAAGCGCGGCGCGGATGTGCGCGTGCTGAAAGGCAAGCAGGCCGTCGATGATTTTTTGAAGGAGGTGATGCCGCATGAGGTTTGAGCCCTACCCGTATCAGCAATATTGCATAGAGCGCATTATCGGTGACGCCGCGCTCGGCCTGTTTCTGGACATGGGCCTCGGAAAGACGGTCATCACGCTGACCGCGATCAACGCGCTGCGTTATGACCGGTGGGCCGTCCGGCGCGTGCTGGTCGTCGCGCCGAAAAAGGTTGCCGAAGGCACGTGGAGCCGGGAGGCGGGCAAATGGGAGCACCTGTCGCGGCTGCGCGTGTCGCCGGTCTGCGGCAGCCAGCAGCGGCGCCTCCGGGCGCTTGCCGCCCCCGCCGACGTGTATGT
>JAISAA010000251.1 GCA_031266955.1 Oscillospiraceae bacterium
TCCTTCGGCAGGGATATCAGCACGACGGCCTCTTCAATTTTATCAAGGCGCAGCAACGCGCGGCGGATATTGTCCTGATACTGGAAGGCGAGGTACGCCTGCCGCTCTATATCCGTCGCGCCGAAGCCGGAGCCGCTTTGCAGGATCGAAAAATTAAGCTCTCCCGGGTCGGAATACCCCTCCGCTGAGAGCGTCATCAAGAGCTCTGATATCTGCTCCTCGGGAACGAGGATCGTGCCCGAGCCCTCCGTTCTGTACGGGACGCCGCGCTCCGACAGAGTCGCGATGATCGCCCCCGCGTCCGCCGACGGGAGGTTGTAGTACAGCACGCCGTAATTCACGCGGCTGAGCACAGCCGTCAAAATTATTGCGACCGCAACAACGACCCCGGCAAGGATCCCGAACCTGATCCTTGCCGGACGTTCCATCTTTTTGAAAAAATCCTTGATTTGACCCCATGCTTTAGAGAAAAGCTCTCCCATTTGCCGTTTTACCCCCACGCAAACGCCGCGCTGAACGCCGGACAGACATTTTTCAGCCGTATTAATATGTATGCGGCCGTCCGTATTTTTAACGCATTTAGCTTATAACGCATAATAACACAGATTGCGACGAGTTTCAACATTATTTACGAAAAAACATTTAAGTAAATTTTTAAGGCTTTATGGAAACCGGAACTATACTCAGCCTTTGAAAAAGCGTCCGGCGGCGCGGATTTGCTTTCCAAAGCAAACCGTGGTATACTTCGCCGCGAGGAAATATATTGGTCATTTACCATAAATAAACGCATACACGATGAGGCGGATGCATGGAAAGTAAAAACGTACAACGAATAATAAAACTTCTGATTAGCACAATCGCTACCTGTTCTCTCGCGGCGCTTTTCCGCATTCACGGCGAATCGCAAGCCGTTATGGACAGCCTCGGCTATAATTTTCACGAGGCGTTGTTCGCATTTTCCGAAATATTCTCATATGCCGCCTATATTGAGGCGATAGCCCTGATATTTTGTACGGTAAGGCTGATCGCCGGTAAAGGGAAAGCAAAAGCGTCAACCGCGCCGGTGTACGGCGGGAGCTTCATCGCGCTTTGCGCCGCGGCGTTTTTCTCGTTTTCGATATTCACAGCCGTAAGATGGCATTATAACAATATATATGAGGAAATAATACTTGCGGACGCGATCTCAAAGCGTGTGGACAGAGACGAACGCGTTTGCTATATCACAGTGAACGGGCTGGATTATATTGTAGGGTCTGCGCTCTACGAAGCCGCGTGCGAAGGGACGGCATACGCTTGCACCGTGAGCACCTCTAAGGCCTTCGGACGCGAACGGCGCGAAATAGTCCATCTGAGCTCTCTGAAAACTGCAAATTAAGGCTTATCCCCCGGCTTGCCGATGAGCGCGAAGACAAATCCGAACAAGACGGCGGCGACAACGCCGGCTGACACAGCCGTAAGCCCTCCCGTGAGTATCCCGATAGCTCCGCGCTCGTCTATCGCCTTTTTCACGCCCTCGGCCAGCGCGGAGCCGAAGCCCGTAAGCGGAACGCCCGCGCCCGCGCCCGCCCATTTTACAAGCGGCCCGTAAACGCCCGCGGCGCCGAGGACGACGCCGGCCACGGCGTAAGCCGTCAATATCCGCGCCGGCGTGAGCTTTGTTTTATCGATCAAAAGCTGGCCTACGGCGCACAAGACCCCGCCCACGAAAAAGACCTTCAGAAAAGTAAACAGCGTATCCATAACGGTCTAAGCTCCAAAATCGTTTTCGATAGACACGGCGTAGCATATCGACGGTATGCTCTCGCCCTGCTGAGTCGAAAGCGGGGACATCATCGCGCCCGTCGCGGCGAAAAGCACGCGCCGGAGCCGCCCCTCGCGCAGCTCGCGCAGAATTTTTCCCGAAAGCACGGCCGCGCCGCAGCCGCAGCCGGAGCCGCCGGAATGAACGTCCTGCCCCTCGCGGGAATAGATCATCAGCCCGCAGTCGGTGTAATTCTCGCCGAGCCGCGCCTCGCCGTCAAGCAGCTCGCGCAGAAGCTCGGAGCCGAGCGCGCCGAGGTCGCCCGTTACTATCAAATCGTAATAATCCGGAGAGCGTCCCGTGTCGCGGAAATGCGCGGACAGCGTGTCGCGCGCCGCGGGCGCCATCGCCGCACCCATATTGCTTGCGTCCTTGATCCCGGCGTCAACTATCATTCCCGAGGTAAAGCGCGTCACAAACGGCGGCGAATCCGAAGCCCCGACGATCACCGCGCCCGCTCCCGTGACTGTCCACTGCGCCGTCGGCGCCCGTTGCCCGCCGTATTCTAACGGAAATCGAAACTGACGCTCCGCGCCGCAAAAATGCGAGGACGTGAGCGCGGCGGCGCTCTCGGCAAAGCCCCCGTCCACGGACATACAGGCGAGGATAAGGCTCTCCGCCATAGTGGAGCACGCCCCGTACACGCCGAAAAACGGTATCCCGGCGTCCCGCAGTCCGAACGCCGAGCCGATGCACTGGCTCAAAAGGTCCCCCGCGAAGACGAAATCCATATCCGGCGAGGCCAGCCCGGCCTTTTTAAGCGCTTCGGCAAGCACGAGGCGCTGCATCTCGCTCTCCGCCTTCTCCCAGGTTTCTTTGCCGAAAAAGCTGTCGTCATTCAATATATCAAATTCGCCGCGGAGCGGGCCCTCGCCCTCTTTTTTCCCGCCGACGCACGCCGAGCCGAGCACGGACGGCGGATTTTTGAACGCGAACGTGCGTTCGCCGATTTTTTTATTGCTCATTGTGCAGCGCTTCCCGTCGCCCGAACGGGCGACTCCGGGCTGTAAACCCGTATTAATAGTATTGGTGAATCCGGCGAAGCCGGATTCAATCCAAATCGCGGTTTCGGAGTTATTTTGCGCGGTTTTTGCGCGTTTATGCGCCGGCATCCCTGTCGCGCCTTTGGCGCGTGCCTTGTGCGCACACGCACGTTTAATTACACGTCCGCGTGTGCTGCAAGCTTTATTTCTTGCGTTTTTATGCGCCTGCGCGGCGCGGCGCCGGCAAACGGGCTTTGCCCGTTGTGTATGATTAAACGTGCGTGCGCGCACGGGGAACGCCGCATATGCGGCGACGTCGGCGCGGAACGCGCCGTGCCCCGTGCCGCAGCACGTGCAATCGCTCTCGCAGGGAAAGAACCGCCAAAGGAAGTATCCTTTGGAATCCTCTGAATCGCGGGGGCTTACGGTGGTTGTTAGCAGTTGGTAGGCGCGGCGCTGTCATTTGCGGGCTGTATCGGGGGGCGTGGCGTCGCGCCTGCGGCGCGTGCCTGTCGCGCGATTGCGCGACGGCGTTGTTATGGCGCGCCGTAGGCGCGACGCGCGCACGCACGTTAAATCATACGTCCGACCGCGTCAGCGGGTGGCGATAGCGCTCTGTGTCAACACGCGAATCGGCGCGTTTCGCTGCCGCCCTTGCTGTGCGGGAGTTACAACCCCCGCCCCTGCGGGGCACCCCCTTCTGAGAAGGGGGCATTTTTTGGCGGCGTCCCAAGCCCCCTTTCGAGAAGGGGGTGGCGCGCAGCGCCGGGGGTTGTGCCTTCGTCCCGCGTCCCGGGGGAAATCCAACGGGGGGGGACCGCCTCGTCGCGCGAATGCGCGTTTCCCGTGCGCGCACGCACGTTATATCAAACGTCCGCGCGCTTGCGCGCGGCGCCGAGGGAAATCGAAATCCCTCTCCCCTGGTCGTTCTTTCGCTGAGAGAGTGATTGCACGGGCTGCGGCAGCGCGCCTACGGCGCGCCATAAGAATGTCGTCGCGCCATAGCGCGACAGGAACGGCGCGGAACGCGCCGACGTCGCCGCTTCGCGGCGTTTCTGCCGCGCTCGCGCGGCGTCATTTTATGGCGCGCCGTAGGCGCGACGCGCGCACGCACGTGTAATCATACACAACGGGCGAAGCCCGTTTGCCGCGCCCGCCGCGCAGGCGAAAAAGGTGCATTGCACCTCGTGGAATCGGGCGAACACAGTTCGCCCCTACGGCACGGGGAACGGCTGCTGCCGCCCGCCAATTTTTATATTGAAATTTTCAAGCTTTTGCTGTAAAATGCCGTGTGACAAACGCGGCGGAGCGCAAAGGCTTTTTTCATACCGCCGCTTTCCGCGTCGTTTACGTCCGTGTAATTTACATTTATTTTATTTATTAAAGGAGGCGAGAGTACGGTGAACAACAAGCTGCCGAGATTTCTGCGACCGAGTATGCGACTGTATTTTATCCTGCTCATAGTGTTCGCCGCGCTCTCGTTTTTCTTCGGGGACGCGCGC
>JAISAA010000307.1 GCA_031266955.1 Oscillospiraceae bacterium
AAAGAGTTTCAGTGTTCAAGCTTATCACCTCTTCTCAGCAGGAAAATGAAGAACGGCCCGCCGAAGACGCTCATCACGACGGCGGCCGAGAGCTCGTTCGGCGCGATAACGAGCCGCCCCACAGTGTCGGCGAGCAGCAGGATAAACGCGCCGAGCAGCGCGGAAAACGGCGTGAGGACTCTGTGGTCGTTCCCAACGATTTTTCGCGCGATATGCGGCGCGATAAGTGCCAGAAAGCCGACGACTCCGACGATTGCCGTCGCCGACGACGCGAGCGCGACGGCGACGCAGGACACCCCGGCGCGCAGGGCGTCCGCGTTGACTCCGAGCCCACGCACCGCGCGGTCCTCAAGCGCCGTCAAATTGCACGCCGGAGCGAGACAAAACGCCGGAATAAGCCCGACGGCGGCGTATATGCCCAAAAGCTTGACGTCGCCCCACGTCCGCTGAGACAGCCCTGACACAGTCACCGACACGCCCGACGCGCTTGTGACGCCGCCCAGCACGGCGCCGAGCCCCGCGAACACGGCGGAGACCGCCACGCCGATAAGTATAATGCGCACAGGGTCGAGCCCGCCCTTCCACGACAGCGCGTAAATTATCAAAAACGCCAGCGCCCCTCCGATGAACGCGAACGCAGGCGCGGAAAAATACAGCGCCGGGAAAAACGCCGCGACGACGCCCGCTGCGAACGACGCCCCGCCCGATATGCCGATTATGCCGGGGTCCGCGAGCGGATTTTTCAGCGCCGCCTGCAACAGCAGCCCGGAGCAGGACAGCGCCGCCCCGGACATCACGGCGATGAGCACGCGCGGGAAGCGCAGATCGTAAATAGCGGCGACGCGCGCATCGTATTCGACGAACAGCCCGCGCAAAAGCTCGCGCCACGAAACGGATATACTGCCCGATTTCATCGAAAACAGCAACAGGCATACCGTGGCCGCGGCGAGTACGATAAACGCCGCGGCACGCCGCGCCGCGCTGTTTTTACGCCGCCGCGCCGTCATTCGCCGGAATCCCCGTAGAATATCTCCGCCAACTCGTCAAACGCCTCCGGCCAGCGGAAATTCGCGCTCATACCGAATACGGTGTAGTCCACATCGTACACCCTGTTCTCCTGCACCGCGCGAAAATGCTTCCAGATGTCGTTTTCGGCGAACTCTTTCGCGAACATATCCTGCACGAGTTCGGGCAGAGCGTGCGCCGTGCGGATTATCACATCCGGGTCGAGCTCCAAAAGCGCCTCCGTGTTCCAGCCCACAAAATCCTCGACGGGATCGTATACGACGTTCGTCCCGCCGCACAGTTCTATGAGACTGCCGACGTAAGAGCTCGGCGTACACTCAATAAAAGCGCCCGGCAGACCCATTAAGATCAGCACGCGCGGTCCCTGCCGACCGTCCTTATTGGCGTCAAGCTTTGCCGCCTCCAGCTCCGCGAGCGCGGAATTGTATTCGTCAAGCATCGCGGCCAGCGCGTCCTGCGCGCCGTATTTTTCGCCTAAATATTTCGCGCTCTCATACAGCCCCTCGACGCTGCGCAGATTAAGGAAAGTCGCGGGTATGCCGGCATTCTCGAAGCCCTTCGCGAGATCGCCCTCTAACGTGTCCGGTCCGATGACCTCAGTCGGTGCGAGTAGCCGTATCGCCTCAAAATCCGGCTGCATCGGGCTGCCCGTCTCGGGCAGGCCGTCGTAACGCTCCGGCAGCCCGTCGAGCGCCGGGCGACCGACAAGCGACAGCCCCAGCCTTCCGCAAATCTCCACAGCCGCGCGCGACGTGGCGATCAGCCTGTACGAAGCCTCCGGCCCCTCGCCTGTGACCTCCGCGCCGTCCGCAACGTCACCCGTAACGCCCGCGGCGGGGGAACCGCTCTCCGCCTCCGGCGGCGCGCCCTGATCGACGCACCCCGCAAGCCCCAAAAGCAAAGCCAAAAGCAGAACAACAGCCGTGCCCGCGTCAAATACCTTTCGCATTTTCTTCACTTTCCCGTCCTCTTCCGCGACTTGATAAAAACCGCCGCCGCAGCCGCGACAACAACAATGCCGACCGCGCCCACGGTGAGCAGCACCGTGCCGCCGCCGTCCTCGTTCTCATCCCCGGCAACGCCCTCGCCCTCCGGAGCGTCGGGGGTATTATCCGGCTGCGTTATAATTTCTGTCGGCACGGCTTCCGCCGGAGTCTCCTCCGAAGCTTCCGGCAGAGTTTCGGTCGGCGCGGATTGCTCCGGGGAAGCCTCCGCCCCGCTCGGCGAAGCCGGCGTATCACCCGGCGAAACGGCGAGCGCCGGCGTTTCCGGCACTTCGGATACGACCACCGTAACCTCCGGCGTCGAAATTACTGCCGGAGCTTCAGACGGCTCCGGCGTAACCTCACCGGGAACGACAGACGGAGCGACCGTGACCTCGGCGGGCGAAGGCGTCGAGGTTGCCTCGGCAGCCGGCGCCGTAATTTCAATCGGAGCCGTCGTCGTCGGCTCCGGCGATGCCGTCGGTTTAACGCTGACTATAAAATCACCGCTCCCGGCGCTTAAAGTGCCATCAACGTTCATATAGAACTTCACATCGCGCCCCATCGGGATGACGTACATCTCCCAGCTCATATAGGCCGTGACGGACGGGACTTCAAAGCGGTAATCCGCGGTGTCCGCGCCGGCGTCCTCAGCCATTACGCGCGGCGTTACCTTCGTGTAGCCGCCCTTGGGCTCGTCCTGCACAAACAGGCGGAAATCCTTCATATTGCTCATAAGCTGTAAGCGCACCGTGATATATATCTTGCCTCCGGTGAGCTCCACGAGCGCCGTGTCGTATACCACGCTGCGGCACATACCCTCGCCGAGCGCGGCGTTTTTTGTGCCGCCGTCGTCGGTGACGCCTGTGTCGGGGTTGAGGTAATATGTATTCGTCGCGGTGGTGTATGCGCCGTCGGGCTCGTCCGCGGCGGAGGCGTACAGCGCCGCCGTTAGCATAAATGCTATGGACAGCAGCGCCGCCGTCAGCCGCGCCATTGCGCGGGAATTGGAATTTGGGTTTTTGATTAAGCTTTTCATAATGATTTTACCTTTCTTTTTTTATTTTTTGTTTTTCGTAGGGGTGGGCGTCCTCGACCACCCGCGCCCTCGCCGCCTCGTCCCGTAAGGGCGAACTGTGTTCGCCCGTTTTCATTGGTTGGAATATCCCTTTTCGCCTGCGCGGCGGGCGCCCCATTTCTTTGCGGAAAGAAATGGGGGAAAGAACCGCCAAAGGAAGTATCCTTTGGAATCCTCTGAATCGCGGGGGCTTACGGGGGCTGTTTGCAGCCAGTCGGCGCGGAGCTGACATTTGCGGGCTTTTTCGGGGGGGGCGTGGCGTCGCGCCTGCGGCGCGTGCCCCGTGCGCGCACGCACGTTAAATCATACGTCCGACCGCGTCAGCGGGTGGCGCTAGCTCTCTTCATCCACACGCGAAGCGCCGCGTTTTGCTGCCGCCCTGCTGTGCAAACGAGATGGGAGGGACGCCCACGTCACGCGCGCGGCATAATTCCCCTGCGGGGGCGGGGT
>JAISAA010000333.1 GCA_031266955.1 Oscillospiraceae bacterium
CGATACTCGCGTCCATAGCGCTGTGGGTGTTCGTGGAGCGCGTCGAAAACGAGGATATCGACAGCCTCGGCGTGCGCGTGCCCGTGGAGTTTATGAATCCGGAGATCGTCGCGGACAAACGGCTCATCGTCACGAATATCGCGCCGGAGAGCGTGACGCTGCGCTTTTCCGGCAAGCGCGGGACGATATCCAAGCTGTACGACGCCGGGGCCGTCCGCGTGACGGCGAACCTCGCCGATATTACGGCGCCGGGGCTGAATATGCTCGGGTATTCGGTGGCCTACTCCGGGGACGTGGACGAAAAGGGGATAACGATAATATCGCGCTCTGAGGACTATATCTCCGTAAACGTCGAAAACATCCACGATAAGCAGATACCGCTGACGGCGAAGCTCGACGGCGACATCGCCGCGGAGGGCTATCTCGCGGAGCCCGCGGTATTCAATCCGGAGACGGTCACGGTCCGCGGGCCGCGCGGCGAGGTGGAGCGCGTTGCCGCCGCGCGCGTGTCCGTTCAGCGCGAAAACCTCAGCCGCACGCTGACGGCGGAAATGCAGTTCACGCCCGTTGACGCCGACGGGCTGGAAATTCCGGTCGACAGGCTCACGTTCGACCGCGATACGGTGTCCGTCACTATCCCGATACGTCAGGTAAAGGACGTGGCGCTGACGGTGAACGCGATATACGGCTCCGGCGCGACGACGGAGAACACCGTTATCACGATCACCCCGGAAACGCTTTCCCTTTCTGGCGATCCGGAAACGCTCGGGATGAACAGCCTGACCCTCGCGACTATCGACCTGACAAAATTCGAGTCGTTTCACAGCTCGACTTATCCTATACTGCTTCCGAACGGCATAAACAACCTGACGGGCGCGACGGAGGCCGAGGTGACGATCTCGATAAAAGGCCTCGAAACAAAGCGCGTCCCCGCGACAAGCGCGAATTTGCAGATCGTCAACGAGACGCCGGGCTACACGGCGGAGCTTATCACGCAAAGCGTGGACACGGCGATACGCGGCGGCGAGGAAGAGCTGGAGGCCGTCACGGCGGAAAGCGTCAGGATAGTGGCGGATCTCGCGGAATTCGGGGAGACGATAGGCACGTTCACCGTCCCGGCAAAGGTCTATCTAGACGGGGACTTCGGGGACTGCGGGCCTATCGGCGACTATAAGCTGACGGTGCGCGTCGAAAGGGACGCCGGCACGCCGCGCGCCGGGGCAAGCTGATATGTTCGGGTACGTCAGGCCGTTCACGCCGGAGCTGCGCGTGCGGGAGTTAGAGCTGTTCCGCGCGCTGTACTGCGGAGTGTGCTATGAGCTCGGACGGCGCGGAGGGTTCGCCGCGCGGTGCGTTTTGAGCTACGACGTCGTGTTCCTCGCGGCGCTGCTGTGGAAGCCGGGGGAAGCCCCGCGCGTAGAAAAGCGGCGCTGCCCCGTAAGCCTGCGGAAAAAGCGCTGCTGCGTCAACGTCGGCTCGGCGGCGGAGACGGCGGCGGGGTACGGGATCATTCTCGCGCACCACAAGCTTCTCGACGACGCGCGGGACGAAGGGCCGCTTCGCGCGGCGGCGGCGCGGACTGCTATGATCTTCCTCGGCGGCCCGTATAAAAGGGCGGCGCGGGAGTACGCCGCTTTCGACGAAGCCGCGCGAGAGAGGCTCCGCGAGCTCGCGGAGGCGGAAGCCTCCGAATCCGGAGACGCGCCGCTCGATTCCGCGGCGGACAAGTTCGCCCTGCTGCTCTCGGCGGCAGCCGAAAGCGAAGCGAGCGGCGAAACGGACGGGGACGCGCGGCGGCGAGCTCAGAGCAATCTGCTGTACCACCTCGGCAGATGGCTGTATCTGCTTGACGCTCGCGACGACCTTGCCGAGGACGAGGAAAAGCGAAGGCCGAACGTCCTGCGAAGGCGCGGGCTTGACGACTATGAGCTCGGGCTGACGCTGACGCACTCGAACAACCTCGCGGCCTCGGCGTTCGAGCTTCTGCCGGAAAGCGAATGGAGCGGTATCGTCCGGAACGTCCTTTACCTCGGGCTGCCCTCGGCGCAGGAACGCGTGTTCGCGGGCGAATGGAAGCGAAGGCGCGGATATCACGCGATTTGAGAACCTGAGCGGAAAGGAACTATCTTGGTTATGAACGATCCATACGTAACGCTCGGCGTCAGACAAGGCGCGTCGGAGGACGAGATCAAAAAAGCGTACCGCGAGCTCGCGCGGAAATATCACCCCGACAATTATCACGACAATCCGCTCTCCGATCTCGCGTCCGAGAAGATGAAGCAGATAAACGAGGCGTATGACGCCGTCACAAAGGGCGCGGCAGGCGGCACAGGCTCGTCGCCTTTCTACGGCTCGACCTTCTACGGCTCCGCGGCGGAGGCCTATGGCGACGAACCGCCTCGAAACCGCGCCGGCTCGTCGCGCTCCTCTTACTCCGGCGGCGGCTTTTCCGGGGAATTCGCGGCGGTGCGCTCCGCGATAGCCGCCGGGGACCTGGAATACGCGCGCCGGGTTTTGAACGAGTCGGAAAACCGCGGCGCGGAGTGGCATTTCCTCGCGGGGAGCCTGTATTACCGCCAGGGCTGGCTTGACGAGGCGATGCGGAATTTTCAAACGGCGGTGACGATGGAGCCGGGGAATCCCGAATACCGCGAGGCGCTCGGGCGTATGCGCGCCGGCGGCGCGGCGTACCGTCCGCCGGGCTTCGGCGGCATGAGCGCGGGGCGGAGCTGCGACACCTGCGATATCTGCACGGCGATGATGTGCGCCGACCTGTGCTGCCGCTGTGGGTAGCGGCGGGACGGGGTCCGGCGCGCGGCGGCTGTCGTTTTCGGGGATCATGGCGGCGCTCGCCGTCGCGGCGCTTGCTTTAGGGCGCGTTTTGCCGACGGGACAGCTCGCGTTCGCCGCCGCAGCGTCGCTGTTCACGGCGGCGACGGCGGCCCGGCTCGGGGCGGCCTGGGGGCTCGGCGTGTGGGCCGCGGCGTCGGCCATAGCGCTGATACTTTTGCCGGGCGGGGGCTCGGGCTGGCTGTTCGCGCTGTTTTTCGGGTATTATCCCGTGGTGAAGCTCGCGGCGGAGAAACGGCGGCGGGCCGCTGAGTGGGGGATAAAGCTTTTAAGCTTCGCCGTCGGCGCGGCGGCGGCTCTGGCGGTCTCAAAGGCGCTGGGGATAACGGTATCAATACCCGTGCTCGGCGAGCTGACGACGCTCGGGGAAAACGCCGGGGCCGCGCGCGTTTTGATACCGTCGGCGCTCGCGGCGGCGTTCGTCGTTTTCGATATCGGGTATTCCAAGCTGCTCGCTTTTTATACGGAGAGGATATCGGCAAAAATATTCAGGGATCGGGGGTAAAAAAATGCTTCGCAGTATGACGGGCTACGGCTCCGGCGCGGCGTCGTCCGGCGGCGCCGATATACGCGTCGAAATGAAGGGCGTCAACAGCCGGTATTTCGATTTCAGCCTGAAAATACCGCGCGCGTATATGGCTATGGAGGACGGCCTGAAAAAGCTCGTGCAAGGCCGCGTGCCGCGCGGCAAGGTGGATATGTTCGTCACGATCGATGCGTCAAAATCGGCGTCCTCGATCCCGAGAGTGAACACCGAGGCGGTAAAAGCGTACGTCGCGGCGATAGCGGAGCTCAAGCGGGAGCTTAAAAAAAGCGGCGTAACAAAAGGCATTCAGTTGAATGACTCATTTGGCTATTTAGCCGATATCACGTTAGCGGATCTGCTGCGCCTGCCGGACGTGCTGACGCCCGCGCGGGACGAAACGGGCGCGGAGGAAATTTCCGCCGCGGTCTTCGAGGCGTCAAAGCTCGCGCTGACCGCGTTTGAGGATATGCGCGCGCGGGAGGGAACGCGGCTCGGCGACGATATCGCGTCCAAGCTCGGCGATATCGAAAAGCTTACGGAATTCATAGAGCGGCGCGCGCCGGAGGTGGTCTCGGCGTACAAAGAACGGCTCCGCGCGAGGATAGAGGAAGCGCTCGGCGCCCAAATGCCGGACGAGGCCCGGCTGCTCACGGAGGTCGCGATCTTCGCCGACAAGGCCGCCACCGACGAGGAAACGGTGCGTCTGCGCAGCCATATCGAGCAGGCGCGCGGGATGTTAGAGCTCGACGAGTCCGTCGGGCGCAAGCTCGACTTCATCATTCAGGAGATGAACCGCGAGGCGAACACGATAGGCTCCAAAAGCGGCGACGCCGAAACCTCCCACGCCATAGTAGAGCTGAAAGCTGAGCTTGAAAAATTACGTGAACAGGCGCAAAATATAGAGTGAGCATCATATCATTATGAAGGGCGGTCAAGGAGGACGGCAGGGAATGAAGCTGATAAACATCGGGTTCGGGAATGTGATAGCGGTGAACCGGGTGATCGCCATCGTGAGCCCCGACTCGGCGCCGATGAAGCGTCTGACAAGCGAATCGCGCGAGCGCGGGCAATTGATCGATGCGACGTTCGGGCGGCGCACGCGCTCGGTGATAATCACGGACAGCGGGCACATCATACTTGCCGCGACGCAGCCGGATACTATCGCCGGGCGGCTGAGAGGCGACGCGGAGGACACGGACAATGAGTGATGCGCGGGGCAGACTGATAATAATATCGGCGCCGTCCGGCGCGGGCAAGGGCACCGTGATCCGAGAGCTCCGCCGGCTGCGCCCGGAGATAAGATACTCGGTCTCCGCGACGACGCGCGCGCCGAGGCCGGGCGAAGAGCACGGAGTAGACTATATTTTTCTCGCACCGGAGGAATTTGAGGCGATGGAGGCGCGCGGGGAATTTCTCGAAAGCGAGACCTACGTCGGGCGGCGCTACGGAACGCCCCGTCTGCCGATAGAGCGCAATACAGGCGACGGCGCGGACACGATCCTGGAGATCGAGGTCAAGGGCGCGCGCAAGGTACGGGCGAAAAAGCCGGACGCGCTGTCAATATTTCTCGCGCCGCCGAGCGAGCAGGAGCTGCGCCGCCGGCTCCGAGACCGAGGAACGAGCTCCGGGGAGGAATTTGAGCGCCGGCTCGATACGGCGAAAAAAGAAATGGAGGCGATCGGCGAATATGACCACACAGTGATAAACGACGACCCCGAGCGCGCCGCGCGGGAAATCATCGGCATAATAGACCGCAAATCAAAAAAATAATCTCAATTATTTGGAGGGAAATATTTATGATGCTATACCCATCGCTTTCAGAAATGCTGGAGTTTGTAAACAGCCGTTATCTGCTCGTGAACGTCGTCGCGAAGCGCGCGCGCGAGCTTTCGGCAGCGAGCGAGCGGCGCGGTGAGCCGCTTGAAAAAAAGCCGGTTTCGTACGCGATAGACGAAGTTGCCGCCGGAGAGATCCGCGCGAGCGTGGACGGTTGAGCCTTGCCTGACAGGGAAGCCTCCCCGGACAGAGAGATATCGGAAATATCCGTCGCGGCGGTCGCGGTCGCGGCGGCGAAATTTTCGATAGATAAGCCGTACAGCTACCGCGTTCCGGACAGCCTCAGAATTGCCGCCGTACCGGGCGCGCGCGTAGCCGTGCCGTTCGGGCGCGGCAATAAGACGAGCGAGGGCGTCGTTTTGGCCGTGGAAACGCGCGAGCCGGAGCGAGGGCTGAAGCCGATAGACGCCGTGCTCGACGCGCGTGAGGACGGCTCCGCCGTCCCGCTGCTCGGCGCGGAGCAGTTAAAGCTCGCGCTGTGGATGAGCGACAGATTTTTCTGCACCGCGTTCGAGGCGCTGCGGGCTATGCTCCCCGCCGGCGTGTGGTACCGCGACGGAAAATCGCCTAACCGGGACAAACTTATAAAAACCGTCTCGCTCGCGATACCGGTCGAGGAGGCGCGTGAGCTCGCCGAAAAAAAGCGGGCGCGCGCTCCCGCGCAGGCGGCGGTGTTAGAGCTGCTGGTGTCGGAAGGCGAGCTTTCTCGGCAGGAGATAATGTACAAGGCCGGCGTGGCCGTCGGCGTCTTCGCGCCGCTCGCAAAGCTCGGCGCGGTCAAATACGGCGAAAGGGAGCTTTTCCGCCGCCCGGCTGTGGACGTCACGCAGGCCGGGGAGCTCGAGCTGACGCGCGCGCAGACGGACGCCTACGGCAAGCTGCTCGCGGAGCTCGAAAAGCCCGAGGCGTCGGCGGCGCTGCTGTACGGCGTCACGGGAAGCGGCAAAACGGCGGTATACATAAAGCTCATAGAGGCGGCGGTTTCGCGCGGGAAGACGGCTATCGTGCTTGTGCCCGAAATTTCGCTTACGCCGCAGCTTATGAGCATATTCGTCTCGCATTTCGGGGACGACGTCGCCGTGCTGCATTCCTCGCTCGGCTCCGGCGAGCGGTATGACGAGTGGAAGCGCATAAAAAGCGGCGCCGTCAAGGTCGTTATCGGCACGCGCTCGGCTGTTTTCGCGCCGCTTGAGGATATCGGGCTCATCGTTATCGACGAGGAGCAGGAGCATACGTATAAATCGGAGCAGTCGCCGCGCTATCACGCGCGCGAGATTGCGAAATACCGCTGCGCGAGAAGCGGCGCGCTGCTGCTGCTCGGCTCGGCGACGCCGTCCGTCGAGAGTATGTTCAGGGCGAAAAGCGGAGCGTATACGCTCGTGCGGCTCACAGGACGGTTCAACGCAAAGCCGCTTCCGGACGTGCTTATAGCCGATATGAAGGAAGAGCTGAAGGCCGGCAACGCGGGCGCCATAGGGCGAGTCTTGGAAAACGAGCTGCGGGAGAACATATCGCACGGGGAACAGAGCATACTGTTCTTAAACCGCCGCGGGGCGTCGCACATCGTATCGTGCGGGGAGTGCGGATATACGTTCTCCTGCCCGAATTGCGACGTGTCGCTGACGCACCACACGGCCAACGGGCGGCTTATGTGCCATTACTGCGGATACTCGCGCGAGGAGGCCGGCCTGTGCCCGGAATGCGGCGGGCGGCTGAAATTCGTCGGGGCGGGAACGCAGAAGGTGGAGGAGGAGCTGCTGGCAAAATTCCCGGGGGCGCGTATTATAAGAATGGACGCCGACACTGTTTCGGCGTCAAATCCGCACACAAAGCTGCTCGGGGAGTTCCGCGCGCGGCGCGGCGCTATATTGCTCGGAACGCAGATGGTTGCAAAGGGGCTGGATTTTGAGGGCGTGACGCTCGTCGGCGCGGTTTTCGCGGATTTATCGCTTTTCGTGAACGATTACAGGGCGCACGAACGCACGTTTTCGCTCGTCACGCAGGTGATAGGGCGCGCGGGGCGCGGCGAGCTCGCGGGGCGCGCCGTTATCCAGACGATGACGCCGGGGCACGAGGTCATAAGGCTGGCCTCCCGGCAGGACTATGACGGTTTTTACGAGCGCGAGATAGCCGGGCGTGAGGCGTCGGGCGCGCCGCCGGCGCGCGATTTGCTCGTTATCACGGCCTCCGGCGCGGAGGAAGCCGCCGTGCTGGCGGGCTGCGTGAAGATACGCGATTCCCTGCGCGGATATCTCGCGGGGGAGAGCGGCGTTTCAGAATCCGTTTCCGTGCTCGGACCGGCGCCGGCGGCGGTCATGCGGGTGAACAACCGTTACAGGTACAGGATCACGCTTATGTGCCGGGCGGAGAAGCGGGTGCGCGAGATCGTGGCGCACACAGTCCGGGAATTTTTGAGGGACGGCAAAAACAGGGGTGTGTCGGTGCACGCCGATATCGACCCGTTTGATTAAAGAGCCCCGTTAAAGAGAAATATAAAAGAGAAAGGTATATGATTATGGCCCTGCGCAATATTTTGAAGGACGGAGACGCCGCGCTTTTGAAAAAAAGCCGCGCCGTCACGGATTTTAACGCCCGGTTCCACAAGCTGCTCGACGATATGCGCGAGACGCTTATCGACGCGAACGGGCTCGGCCTCGCCGCGCC
>JAISAA010000344.1 GCA_031266955.1 Oscillospiraceae bacterium
CTCATTATGAACTTGCAGGACTTCTTTGATAAGGACGCCGGCATATCGCGCTTCGACTCCGACGAGTTCAAAGAGATATTGAACTTCACAAAAGAGCTGCCCGAGAATTACCCGACCGATTACAAGGGTATGGCGAGCGACGTGCTGAGCGGCAAAAATTTGGTCTCAGAGCTTGTGAACCTGAGTACGTTCGGTGAAGCGGCGCTTTACGAATCGCTTTTTAACGGGAAACAGGCATACAAGGGAATCCCGTGCGCCGGGCGAAACGGCAATATCCTCGCTATGCCGATACAACTCGCGATGAACACAAGCTGTGAGAACAAGGACGCGGCGTGGAGCTTTATGAGAACGCTGCTGACGGAGGAATTTCAGAGCGAAATCACGGATCAGTTCCCGACGAATATGAAAGTCTTCGACGCTTTCGCACAAGAAGCTATGCGGGAGCCGACGGAGGACGATATTGTGAAATTCGTGTATTATTCCGTAAACGGCAACATTTGGCGCGACCCGACGGAGCACGAATGGACGGCGGCGGGTAAGCAACCGAAAATGGTAGCCTATTATGTGGACGCGATGTTTATGCCGCTCAATACGATAAACTGCTACGAGCTCAGTGAAAACGGATATGAGACGCTTACGCGGATGATCGACGGTATAGATAAAAGCATAAGCTACGACGTGACGATAATAACGATAATTGCTGAGGAAACGGGCTCGTTTTTCTCCGGTCAGAAAACTGTCGATCAGGTGTGCGACGCGATCCAGAGCCGCGTGAATATTTACGTCAACGAGTGATAAACGCTTCGCGGACGTACCTATTACAGCGATTTGATATGCAGTCTCCGCTAAACGAAATCGGGTTCCCCGGATCCGGGCGCGTATTCCCGCTCTTCTTCAAAGGACTGCGAGCCGAGCTCTCCGACGCGGATATCGCCCGCCGCGCCGTATTGATACAGTTGGTCGAGCAGCTCTATCGCCGTTCTTATCCGCGTGCGCAGCAAGTGCCCGCGCTTTTCCGTTATGAGCAGGACTCTCTCGATATCGACTTCCGGCTTCCAACCGTAGGCGCGCGCGTGCAGTTCGACTATATGCTTCAATATATCCGCGATTTCGTCGCGCCCTAACGGGACGAGCTGCGGCGCGTCCGATATGCGCCCGAGCACCCCGGCGATTTTCGTCTTTGTCTCCGGCGAGAGCTCCGCTTCGTCGAGATTTTTGAATTCATCCTTCGCTTCGATCACCTCGGGTATGTACACGGAATTGAACGCGAACATTGTAAACACCGAGTCGAAGCGGTCCGGCTTTAAGAAATCCGCGATATTTGCGTAAGCCTTGAGGCGCGTGTTTTTCCCGGTGCGCCCGATGAGCTCCGTTTCGTCGAACAGCAGCGCCCAGCCGCCGTAACCCAACTCCTTGAAAAGCCGGCTTATGAAAGCGATATAATCCCACGTGTGCCGCGCGCGCGAAAACGGTTTGTTGAATCTGACGGTTTCCTTATATATGCGTTTGAAAATCTTTTTTAGCGCGGCGCTTGATATGAAGTCTCCGTCGAGATCGGCCCGAAGCAGGAAGCGTTCGTCTTCGTCGTTCGTGCCGAGGCAGGCTTTCAGCAGATAATAGAGCTTGTCCGTTTCAAGCGCGGTCAGCGCATATTCGTACATCGCGGACGCCACGGGGCTCCCGGCGGTAATCCCGTCTAACACGTGGCTGAAACCGGGTTGCGCCCTGCCCGGCAGATATGTATTGCCGAGTATTTTCGGATAAAGCGTTTGGAGCTTGTCGATCGGCGTTTCCTTGCTGAGCGTGACGAGGCTTACGGCCATATTTCGCTCGTCCGCCATTGAGATCACCGTGTTAAGCAGATGCGTCTTGCCCTCTCCGTATTTCCCCAAAACGATCATTCCGGACGATTCGCGCTCGGATACCGTGCTGTCTAACGTGTTCTCAAGCGTACGCAAAAGCGCGGGGCGCGCGGACGAGAAGTATCGCCCGACCTCCCGCGAGGCTATGCCGGAGCGCAACGCCTCGACAATACGCCTCGCGCTGTGATCCGTCATCTCATTCATCCGGCGTACCTCCGTTCGGAGCAGCTTCGTTTGATATTGCCTCCGCTTCGTCGGCGGTTTCATCGAGGGTGCCGACGAAACTGTTGTTCAGCAGTGTGAGCCTGTTCACCCGGCGCGGCAGCGATAACGGACTAACGGAACTCTGCTCGCGCAGCTCCTCCGCCAAAGACAGGTCAATGTCCTCCGCCGGGACGCCCTGCTCTCGCATAAACGCCGCGAGCCTTCTTGACATTTCGACGAGCGTACCGGGCGCGTACATTTGACGCGCTAATCCGTCCAAATCCACAATATCCGCGAATCTGTTGAAAAGAGCGCCGTCTATCTCGTTTTGTATGCGCATCCACAGCGCCTGATATGATTTCAGTCCCGCGGACTCGTCGTCTATCAGCGCGCGGTCAAACGCGAATATGAACATCGTGTGCGATTGCGTATCGATATCGTCGATGAGCTCGCGGATGCTTTCGTAAGCGTCCTCGCGGCGCAGCTTCGTATACCGCAGCCGCGCGGATTCCGGGGCGCAAAGCAGTTCGTCAAGCTTGTCCGCTCCGACGACGAGGCCCGCGTATCCGGCGCTGCGGACTATCTCCACGAGTGAGCGGAGCATATGCCTGGCGTTGTATTTCGTTATTTTCACAGGCGACAGCCCCAGTTTTCGCACGGCGGCCATCCGCACGCCCTTCACTCCGGCGAGCCAGTCCGAGAGTATCTCGCGCCCGGAGGCGTCGAGCGTAGGATATCCGAGCATATCGCCGGTAATTATTGAGCAGGCGAGCGCGAAGTTGTTGTCGATGCGCGGGTTTTTCAAAAAATACTCCACTATGCGCTCCCGCAGCTCGCGCCGCGTCAGCGGGTCAAACCGCCCGAGCGACGAGAGATAGTCTGCAAAAGTGCTTCCCTCCGGTATATCGCCGGCGCCGTAGCCCATCTCTCCGACGATCCACATAGCACACCGCTCAAGGCAGCCCGGCAGATCGACGGCGGCGAGCACCGCGGCGTATATCTCCTTAAAATCGCTTATCCATACCTCGTCCGCCGATATCAGCGCCGTCTTGTATCCGCGCTGCTCGGCGTCCGCGAGGAACAGCCGCAGACAGTGCGTCTTGCCACTGCCGGCGCCGCCCGTTATGAATTTGATTTTGCTTCCACCGAGAGAAATGTATTTATCAAGATATTCGTCGACCCAAAAATCCGTTATATAGTCTATCCCGACGGACAGCCGCTCTAACGTCTCTGAGTCCGGAGGAGGAAGCCCGTTTGCCAACGCGTCGGCGTCGGCGCTCATCATATGTGTCGTCAAGCTTTATATCTCCTTATCCTTTATATCTCCTTATCAAAGAAGCATATTGTAGTGAGAAAATGCTCGTTGCCGTCGGGGTCGGTTATACGTATCGCTTTGCCGATACTTCTGCCCGCGCCGAATTGAAAGCGTCTTCCGTCGTCGGTCTCCGCGTCCGGCGCCATATACAGCCGGGCGAGGTCGAACGCGTACGCCTGCTTGTCGTATTCTCGCCGGAACCGGCGCATCGGCGCGAGATATTTATACACCTCGGACAGAAACACGTCCGGATTCCGCAACGGCGCGCGCCTGCCTTGATTTTGATTCATAACGGCGACGCCGTAAGCGAACGCGAGCTCCGAGGCGAACTGCGTCGGATTGAACGCCGCGGAATAGAACTTAGCGCGGCTTTTGACGATGATTTTCACAAGGGCGCGCGGACGCAGACCGGGCAGCTTTTTGCGGTCCAAATAAACATCGTTCGCCTCCGCGTCAAGCCTGACGCGGTAAGGGAATATTTCGAGCGCGCCGCCGTCTTCCTTGTATTCAAGCCCCTCTTTTTCACAGCAATCGATAAACTGCCGCATAAAATCGCCGGAGGCGACGTACTGCTTGCAGTCAAAGCTCAGCGCCGTCGAACGGAGCCCGGCTACGGCGTCTGAGAGCGCCACCGCGGTCTCCTCAAGCGCCGCAATGTCTTTCGCCGCGCCGCGCAGCTCCCCTTGCTCCATATCCGCCGAAACGCGCTTGTACAGCTTCGACGCCCCGCCGAGCAGATTTTTTACCTCCTGCGCGCGCTCCGAATATTCTTTTAGCAGGCTTTCGTAATCCATTAAATTATCTCCTATTTCGCGTCTGGTTTTATTTAGAATTCTTTTGAATTCTATTTTATACGCTTTGCCGGGCGCTGTCAATAAAAAAATAGTTTCGACGTTTGATATCCGAAATGGAACCCTATATGCCGCAGTGGGAGGATATATGAAACGGCGCTCCTACGCCGCTATCCGCAGAGCTCCGCTATCGCGCGGGCGAACATTTTCGCGCTTAAAATAAGCTC
>JAISAA010000345.1 GCA_031266955.1 Oscillospiraceae bacterium
ATCATCTTCACCATCGTGCGCTTGTAGGCCGATTCCCCGTCCGGCTCCACGGTCATACTCCACGTCTGCCACAGCGCGGGAAGGCGCCCCGGCTCGAATTCTTTCGGCAGAGACGGGCACACGCGCTCGCAAAATCCGTCGAAATCCGCCTTGACGTCGGCGACGGCATCGTCATACGTTGGATACGCGGAAGTTTCGCGCGGCTTTGGCTCTCCAACGAACACGTCTTCAAGCGCCGCTTGCAATATGCCGTTTTTATCCGGGGAGAGCTCCGCGTACATATTGCTCTGTTTCAGCGTTCCGGTTATCGGCGTCACGAGCAGCTTTGACACGGAAAAATCGAGCGTTGTGTACTTCGCCTCGGCAAGCGGCGTCGGCGGCTCCGGATTCGACAAAAATGAGATCGGGCCCGGCGCGCGCGTCAAGCGCAATGACAAGCCGTTCTCCCCGCGGACAAGGACAAGCTTTCGCTCTCCGATCGTGAAGCGGAGCGAGCCGTAGCGCGTTTCGAGAATCACCTCATACGGCGTCGTGGAGATGACGCAGGGCAGAATTTTTCCGTTCCGCACGGGCTGGAGCTTGATTTGACGAAAACCGTTGTTCTGGCTGAAATCCATAACACCGGTCATCGCTATGCGGCTGTTGCAGAGCCACAGGGTACATTTGCCGTAAAGGTCTTCGCCGTAATTGTCGTTTGCGAAGGCGATGAAGGAACCGCGGCGCGAGAACGGGGCGTCGAGCAGGTCTGCGAATTTCGTGCTTTTTAACATTGGAACTGGCCTCCCTGTATAATTTTTTGTGGATTGCGTAAATCATACCACACAGGAAAGCCGATGGCAACTGTTTTTTTGATATTTATCCGCGCTCAGGCCTTCAGAGTATTCCGAAGAACCATCAAAAGCTCCCCAATATCAAGCGGCTTGCCTATATGCCCGTTCATACCGGCCTCTAAACATTTCTCGATATCCTCGCGGAACACGTTAGCGGTCATCGCGATTATCGGGACGGCGGCGGCGCGGGGCGTATCAAGCGCACGTATGCTCCGCGCGGCCTCATAGCCGTCCATTTCGGGCATTTGAACGTCCATAAAGACCATATCGTAAAGCTCCGGGTTTTCCGAAAACATTTTTACGGCGATTTTGCCGTTTTCGGCGCATTCGATGTGCAGCTTCGTCGGCTCCAGCAGGGCGATCACGATTTCGCGGTTGATCTCCACGTCCTCGGCGAGCAGCACGCAGCGGCCTGAGAAATCGTCGTCGGCGTCGTTGACGTCGTTTGCGTCTACAGCGGTTATGTCGGCATTGGCAACGGCTCCATTGACGCCGAGACATTCGTTTATGCAGTCGGTTATCGCGGACGGAAACAGCGGCTTTGAGAGGAATTTATCGACGCCGGCGCGTTTTCCTTCCTCCTCTATAGAGCTCCAGTCGGCGGAGGAGATCATAATTACGACAAGCTTGCCGTGAGAGCCGGATTTGATTTTTTTCGTAAGCTCTATGCCGTCCATTCCGGGCATCTTCCAGTCCACAAAGCATATATCGTAGCCGCCGTCGCTATTTTCAATCAACGCGCTGGCAGCTTCCCCGCCGGGCGCCGTATCGCAGGTTATGTTGAGACGGTTGGCGAAGTCGGCGAAATACTCTAACACGTCGGGTTCGTCGTCAACGGCGAGTATGCGCAGGTTCCCCCAACTGACGCCGGGAGGAAGCAGACACTGGCTGCCGTCCGCGCCGCGCTCGGCCATTATCGTAAACGCGAAGGTCGAGCCTTGCCCCGGAACGGACTCTATCCATATGCGCCCGCCCATCAGCTCGACAATGCGCTTTGATATCGCCAGGCCAAGACCCGTGCCGCCGAATTTGCGCGAGGTCCCGGCGTCCGCCTGCTGGAACGAGCTGAAAAGCCGCGATTGCTGCTCCTCGCTTATGCCGATGCCGGTGTCTGTGACGCTTATCTGTATTTCGCAAATTCTGTCTCTCTCGGAAATGAGCTTTGTTTCAAGCTTGATATCTCCGCCCTCGGGCGTAAATTTCATCGCGTTTGACATCAGATTTGTGATGACCTGCGTAAGCCTCTGGTCGTCGCCTATAATGGCGCGGGGGATGGCTCGGTCGAGCTTCACGGTGAAATTCTGATGTTTTTCGTCGATCTTGAAATTGTTGACGTTCACGACCTTTTGGAGCGCTTTTTCAAAAACGAATTCGGCGTACGACAGCTCGAGCTTGTTGGCCTCGATCTTGCTCATATCGAGAATGTCGTTTATAACGCCGAGCAGGTGCGTGGACGCGTCGCTTATTTTTTCAAACGCGTAGTCCTTGCGTTCGAGATTATTGGCGCCGAGACCGATAGACGTCATACCGATTATGGCGTTCATCGGCGTGCGTATCTCGTGGCTCATATTCGATAAAAAGTCGCTCTTTGCGCGGGACGCGGCCTCGGCGTCCTGGCGCGCGTTGGAGAGATCGAGCATCATCTGATTACGGATCATCGCGTTGGCGAGCAGCAGCGCGCCGGGGTATATTATGCGTTCCTCGTCGCGCGTAAATTTTCTGCCGTCGCGGCAGTTGTCAAAAGTAACGGTTCCCCAGAACTCTCCTTTATATATGACGGGCGCGATGAAAAACGCCTGAACGTCGAAGAACGCTAAAAACTCCCGCTCGGCAACCGGAAATTCGCTGACCATCATATTTATGCTGTGCCCGGACGACAGCGGCGCCACCCATTCGGGAAGCGTTTGGCTGTAGGCGAACGCCATGCGTTCGCTGCCGTCGGCGGCGGAGGTGGCGACGGCGGGGCTGATAACTCCGTCCGCCGTCTCTGATATCTGGTGTACGAAGCACAGCTCGCCGTTTTCGATTTCGTTTTTCCATATGCTTATGCGGTCGGCGCCGACGTTTTTCGCGAGAAGCTCCATACTGCGGCGCAGCGCCGCCTCCGGGTCGTCCATATTCAGGTCGAGCAGGGAAACCGCCATCGCGTTCGTCGTATTCAGCAGAATATCAAGCTTCCGCTTCTCGTTCCTGAATATTTTATCCTGAAACAGCACGATGGACGCGATGAAAAATCCGGCGACGACAAGCGACTGAATATTGTCAATATACTGTGCCGCGCCGTGAAGCTCCGCCACGAGCGCGTTGAACGGCGGCATCGACGACGCGATATAACAGGCGATGACCCACGCGATATGCGTGATCAGCAAAACGACGCGCGGTTTGCCCTTTGATAAAAAGAATATCAGCACGACGGACATCGTGAAGTACGCCGCCATACCGCTGTCCACCCCGCCCATCGCGAACAGCGCCGCCGGCAGCAGAACATCGCAAAGCGAGAGAAGCACGAGCCGCGAGCCGAGCTTGTGTTTGCCCGTAATATTGCAGAACGCCATAAGCGCCGCGACGCATACGACGGTACAGGCGAGCACGGCTATCAGCACGGGGGAGCTTCGCATAAACAGCCGCGTGATAATGGCGACGATGACCCCGGCTATGCCGACGGTGCACACCATATTGGCGATGCGCGCGTCCATCGGTAGACGTTCCGAAAATATAAACCGGTCGATAAAACTCCTTGCCTTGCGCATAATCTGTGCCCGTACCTTTCTATATTTCTTTTGTCTATACTTCTCTTGCCTATATTTCTCTTGCCGTTATTATCCGTGATATTTCCCGTGCCGGTAATGCCGAAAACGCTATGGGCGCATTATATATCGCCGTCGAAAATATGTCAACATCAACGAATCGTGTCGCACGGAAATCAATTTTCAAGCGGGAAAGAGCCTTAAGATGAAAGCGGGATCGATGAGGCAGTCGAGCATAAGGCTGGAAAAAGAGCGTTTAGGGCAGTGGCCGTCCCGGTACAAGCGCAGGGAATTGAGGACGATTTTGCGGACGATATTCAAAATCTG
>JAISAA010000005.1 GCA_031266955.1 Oscillospiraceae bacterium
ACGGTCAGCGGCTCGGCCTACGACGGTTACGACGACTGGGATCTCGGCAAGCTTACGCTGTCCTGCGCCTCCTCGGATATCGACGGCGTGACCCCGCCCGCGCTCGACGCGGACCGCTCCGTGACCGTCAACGACTACTCCGAGGAAAACCAACGCCGCGCGTCCGAAATGTCGGAGGAGCTTTACCGCCTCGCCGAGGACTATGAGGACAACGGAGACGACTTCGCCGCCGGCCTGCTGTGGGCGTTAGCCGAGCTCGCCGAGGGCGTCGGGTACGGCTACGGCGATGACTGGTATGATTATGACGATGATTGGTACGATTACGGCGACGACTGGTACGACTATGACGACGCTTGGTACGAGGATGACGACTGGTATGATTATGATTACGGCTATGACTACGATTTCGAGCTGGACGACGATTACGGCTTCGGCGGCTATGAGGATCCGGTTCCGGCGCAGCCCGCGTTTTACTTGGCGGCCTCGAAATACGCCGTTTCGCCGTCCGAGTAGCCGGGGCGGTATTTTTCCGGATGGCTCGCGAGATATGTATACAGCGGCCTTGACCGCGAAATGAAGAATCCGTCAAAGCCGTATTTCGCCAAAAGCGCGTCGATATCAAGCGCGCCCTCCCCGTCCGCCGGGCGCAAAAGCAGCAGCGATACGCCGTCCTTCAGGATATCCTCGGCCTTGTAAACGTCCGCCCTGCCGTCAAAAAACACCGGGACGTCTCCGTAGATAAGCGCCTCTCCGAAGTTGTAGTCGTTGAAAAGCCGCCGCGGCGCGGCCTCCCTGACGGCCTGCACCGCCTCGTCGCTCACCGCCGTTGAAACGAGCTCCCCGCCGCGTGCAAGCCGCGCTATCCTGACGGCGCCCAAAACGAGCCCGAAGCCGGCCAAGACGAAAAACATCAGCACGGCCGCCTTTTCGAGCCGGCCCCTGATCTCCTTCAGCCTCCACCGCGGGAAATACCCGAACGCGAAAAACGACGCCGCGATAAAAAAGAACATAACAAATCTTACGCTCCGCAAAAACAGCAGCGTGAAAAACGCCAGCAGCGCAAAATCGATCAGCCGCACCTTTTTGTCCGACGCGATGAGGCCGCCGATAACGATAAACGCCGGGACGTAGTATAATATCAGGTCTCCGGGCCGCTTTGCGTCCGGCGCCGCCCATTCGCTTATCACGGCCTGCATAAACTTATCGCCTACGTTCACATACGGATATATGAATATGCCGGGGCCCGTCGGGTTGACAAGCGTCGCTGACGCCGTCAGCGCCGTTATCACCGCCAGCGTGCGCAGCTTCCCCGCCTCCAGCCGCCCGGCGCTCAGCCTTCCGGCGTCGAACCGCACCGCTCCGCACGCCAAAAATATCAGGCACAGCAGGTAAGATAAATTCGCCGAGCCGCCGTGCAGATTGCTCCACAGGCAGCCGAGCAGCGGCACGGCGAATATAGCGCGGCTTTTCGGTCTTTCGATGAAGCGGTACAGGCAGCCGAGCTCCGCGAAAAGCAGATAAAAGCTGAATATTTGCGGCCTCCCGTAAAAGAAGAGCGTAGTCAGCACGGAAAAAAGCGTCAGGAACACAGCCGAAAGTGCCGCGTTGTTAAATATGCCCCTTATATTTCTCCTGACCGTCAGAAAAATCAGCGCCGGCGCCGCCAAAAGGGAAACGCAGAAAATCCCCGCCGGGCCGAACGCGCGGTGCAGGCCGTAGAAAAGCACGTCGGACAGCCATTCGTGCGGCGTGAAGCTGAGAGAGCGCGCGGACGCGTACCACGAAAACACGTCCGTCGCCGGTACTTGCCCGCGCTCCCATATCCATTCGCCGAGCTTGACGTGCCACCAGTAATCGTTTCCCGAAACGCCGCCGCCGAAGCACCACACGACGGCAAGAACCGCCGCTGTGAGTATGACCGCCAAAAAGCACTTTTCGGTAAACGTCCGCGCCGGGCGCGCGCGCTCCCCGCCGTCAGACAAGGCGCCGCCTCAGCTTCAAAAGCTTTACTATCAGCGCGGTCAGCGACGGGGCCGCTACGCCCGCCGCGGCGGTTCCGAAAAGCAGCGGCTTGTTGGCGTAGAATATGACGGCGGCGTTCGTGGACACCGTGACGTTTCCGAATACGCCCTCGTATAGATTCGTTTTTCCGTCCCGGTCAGCCGAGCAGTCGCCGCAGACGATACGGACGCTTTGGCTCAGCCCGGAGGGGATATCGAACGTCAGCGCGCCGCCGCCGTTTTCAAGCTCCTCGAGCAGCCGCTCTCCCGACAGCTCGAGCCGAACGTCGTCCGCGCCGCCCGACGTGACGGTGGCTTTCAGGCTGCCGAGCTTTCCGCCGTCGTCGCGCGGGACGACGGTCACGCGCTGCGTTTCCGCGCGGTACCGCCCGTCCGGGCTCACGCCGGATACGATGAGCACCGGCGCCGTGCGGTCTACAACGCAGCTTATTTCCGCGCTTTTTATATCGCTGTAGGCGTCGTTTTCCGCCTTGTCGCGCGACGACACGACGAGCTTATATTCCCCCTCAGCCTCAAAAAGCTCCTTTTTCACCCGGTAGACGTATTTGTACCAGCCGCCGGCGCCGCCGGAGCTCTCCACGGTATAGTCCTCGTTTTCCCGCAGCGCGACGCCGTTCAGCGCGGCCCTGTGGGAGATAAGCGGGTCGGCGTTCGTTTCTGTTATAACGGGGTCATCGTATACGTTCTGAACGTAGTACGCGCCGACGAGCCCGCTCAGGGCCCCGTCGAGCATAAATGTGGAGCCGTCCCGGTTGACGGAGAACATCACGGCGGAGACGGCGTCGCCTCCGGAGTCCGTGACGGCGATCTCGTCCGCGCCGTTGCCCGACATATCCGACGCTTCGCAGACGAGCGTGTATATCCCGTCCTCGGTCAGATTCTCAGTAATATAAACGTACTCCCTGCCCGCCGCCGCGGTCCTCAGCTCGCCCGCCGGCAGCTCCGCCGTTTCAAACGCGCCGTCCGGGTTTTTTACGACGGCATAAAGCCGCGGCTTGAAGCCCGACGGGTCAAAATGCTCGTCCCCGGCGGTCAGCCTGAAGCCGATAATTTCCCCGTTGTTCGCGGATTCATTCGCAATGCCGTCAAGCGTTATGACCGGCGCGCGCGTGTCTATGACGAGCGGGTGTGACTCGTAAGGCGACGCTTTGTTGCCGGAACGGTCCGTGTATTCGACGGCGACGGTATAGACGCCGTCCCCCGTTATCGTAAACGCGCCCGTATGCGCGTCCGTATGCGCATTCTCTTGCGGCTCCGTCCAGTCCGGCGCGACGGCGTAAGCTTCGCCCTCGTCCCGGCGGACAAAAACGGATATATCCTCTTTGAAAAAGTTCGCCTCCGTAACGTCGATAGCGGCGGCGACGGCCCCGGCGTAGTAGGAGACCCCGTCGGCGGAGCGCGCGGGCGCGCTGTACGTTACCGTCATATTCGGGGCTATAGTATCGACGATCACGCGGAGCGCGCCTGTCTCCCCGGCGCCGTTGTCGGCGCGGTCGTAGGCCGTAAACTCCACCGTGCCGTCAAACTGGCCGCCGCCCGGCGCGTCCTGCTTCGGGATATCGAAGCTCGCCGCCGCGGTCCTCCCGCCGTTTGAGTATTCGATTTCGCTCTCCGGTATCTCCCGCTCGGCCGTCTCCTCTCCGTTTTTGCTCTTGTATACGAGCCTGTATACGCCGGACGTTTCGTCGTCCGCCGAAACGGTGACGGTCACGCGGGCGTTGTAAAAGCCGAGCGTGACGGTCTCGAGCACCGTTTCGAGCAGGCTTTCGCTGAACGCCGCCGACGGGTTTACGGGCGGCGTTGTATCCACCGTGAAGCTGTCCGGGACGTAGTCCGCGCTCTCCCGGAGCGCTAAGTCCCGGTACTCGATATCGAACGTGTAATTGGCGTCGGCGGAGTACGTTATCACCGTCGTGTGTGTTTCCCCGTCTTCGGCCCAGCTTTCGCGCCGCGACAGGCTTTCCGTAAGCTCGCGGACGAGCTCCTGCGCGACGTCGCTCCCCGTTACGTCCCGCGCCGTGATAATGGCCGCGACGTCGTCGGCGCGGAAATTGCGCTCCGTTATCGTAATCTCCGCCGTCTGCGCCGCGCCGTAATAGCTCGTTCCGCCGAGCGTTCTTATCCCGGCCGCCGGGGAATATACGACGGCGATGGTCGGGGCGGTCGTATCTATCGTTATCCGCACGGATTCGTAGGTCTCCATTTCGTTTTCCGAGCGGTCGGTATACGTAAGCTTTACCGTGTAGTCCCCGTCGCCGGACAGCGTTACGGCGCCGGCGTACTCGTCCGTTTCGTCCCCGGTCTTCGTCCATTCTATTGACGTAAAGCTCTCGCCGTTTACCTCCGCGGCGACGTCCTCGGCGTAGAAATTCGCCTCTGTTATCGTCAGCGTCACGGTCGCGTCGGCGTCATAATAGAATATCACGTCCGCGTCCTCGCGGCTGAGATATGCTTCAATATCCTCTGTGACCGTCGTCATATCGGCGGCGTTCAGTATCTGCTTCGGGGCGGAATACGTTATTTTACGCGTCGGGGAGATCGTATCTGCGACGAGGACGTTTTTTTCGGCGTCGTCAAAATTTTCGCTCGTGTTTCCGGCGCGGTCCGTCGCCGTAAAGGCTATGCTTCCGCGGTACTGCCGCAGCTCGTCGGCTGTCAGAGTAAACGATGCCGCCGCGGTCTTTCCGGCGTTTGAATATGTTACGGCGCTCATAGACGCGCCGCTTAAATACGCGGCGTCGTTTGTGCTCACGCCGCCGTCCGCGGTCATACGCCCCGTTTCCGTCTCAATGTTTTTCACGGCGCTCACCTCCGGCTCGCGCGCGTATGTCCAGCTAAAGCTCTCGACGCCGGAGGTCTGGTCCTCCGCCGTCAGCGTCGCCGTGACCGAGGGGTTGTAGTACCCGAAGGTGACGGTGTCGAGCAGCTTTTCCAGCAGCGGCTCGGAGTACGAGACGGCGAGCTCGGCCGGCGGCGTTTTATCGACGGTGAACGGCTCCGCCGAGTACGCTTCCGCCGCGTTCCCGGCCATATCCGCGTAATCGAGCTTAAAGCCGTATTCCGCGTCCGTCTCGAAAACTATTTCCGCCTCCCAGACGTTCAGGGAGCTCGAAGTCCAGCTCTCCCACGAGCGGAGCTTTGCCGCCATAGCTTCGGCGTCAAACGCCGTCACGGCGGCGCCCTGAACATCCTTCGCCGTCAGCGCCGGCGTTATTTCATACGGGCGGAAGCTTCTGTCCTCGATTTTTATCACAGCTTTCCTGTCGGTCTTATATATACCGGCGTTCGGGGAAGCTTCGGCGGGGCTCCAGACCGCGCTGATAACAGGCGGCAGCGTGTCTATGGTCATAACGTTCGACCTGTACTCCGCCGTTCCGGAGCTTTCGGCGTATTCCCCGGAGCTCCAGAGCATTTCGTTTTGCGAGCGGTCGCGGTAGACCGCCGAGACGGCGTAGTCGCCGTCGCCGTCAAGCGTGAACGTCAGCGTCCAGATATCGCCGTCGCCGTGCACCCAATCGGATTTTTCGTAGCTCAGCGGGTAAGCCTTCGTTTCATCGTCAAGCGTCCGCGTTACTGTTATAGAGATATCGTCGCCGTCGTATTCCGATCCGCCGGGGTCACTGTTCGGGTAGAAATTCGCGTCCGTGACTTCGACTGTCGCCGTGACCGGGCCGGAGTAAACAAAGCGCGTCGAGCTATCCGGCTCCGAAACGCTGTCCCGGGTACGCTCGGGCGTCACCTTGTCCCGGAGCTCGCCGGCGTAGCTTATCTTCACGCGCGGGGAAATCGTGTCCGCGACGACTATCATACTTGTCCCGCCGTCTAAGGCGCCGCTCGCGTTTCCGGCCTTGTCCGTCGCCGTAAAGACTATGCCGCCGCGGTACTGCCGGGCTTCGTCAGCCGTCAGCGTAAACGACGCCTCCGCCGCGCCGCCGCCGGACTCGGAGGCTTTCAACGTGTTCACGCCGTCCGGCCCGCCGGGGGCTTCTTCCGGATACGGCGTGAAGCTCCAATCAAAGCTCTCGACGCCGGCGGTCTGATCTTCCGCCGTAAGCGTCACCGTGACCGAGGGATTGTAATATCCGAATGTGACGGCTTCGAGTATTTTCGCGAGCCGCGGCTCGGAATACGCGATGCCGAGCGCGCCGGGCGGGGTCTTATCGACGGTAAACGGCGCGGCGGTATACGTCCCGGCCTCGTTCCCGGCGATGTCGCCGTAGCCGAGCGCGAATTCATATCTCGCGTCGCCGCCGAATATTATTTCAGCTTCCCAGACGTTCAGGGCGGTTTCTTTCCAGCTCTCCCACGAACGGAGGTTTGACGCCTCCGCGCCGACGCCGGCGTCCGTGACGATATCTCCCCGGATATCTCTCGCGATGACCGCGGGCGCCAGCTCATACGGGCGGAAACTTCGGTCTTCGATACTTATTACAGCCTTTCGGTCCGCACCGTACGTCTCCGCGTTAGGGGAGGACGCGTCCGGCTCGTACCGGACATTTATCACGGGCCGCGCGGTATCTATCGTCATCACGTTCGAGACATAACTGCCTCCCGGCGACGCTTTGCCCTCGTGCTCTCCGGAGCGCAGCTCCATAGCGTTTTGCGAGCGGTCGCTGTAGACCGCCGTGACGATGTAATCGCCGTCGCCCGAGAGCGTGAACGTCAGCGTCCATTTGTCGCCGCCGCCGTTTATCCAGCCGGAGCTTTTGTAGCTCAGCGGGTAAGGCTCTGTTTCGCCGTCGAGCGTCCGCGTCGCCGTTATCAAAATATCGGCCTCGTCGTATCCGGCTGCGCGGGGGCTGCCGTTCGGGTAAAAATTCGCGTCCGTTATTTCCACCGTCGCCGTTATCGCGCCGGAATAGATGAAGCGCGTCGAGTTGTCCGCGATACCGACGCTGCTTCTGCCGGCGCCGTCGTCTATCTTGTCCCGAAGCTCGCCGCCGTAGGATATCGACGCTACGGGCGAAATTGTGTCCGCGACGACAATTCTGCCGCCGGCGCCGCCGGAAACGGGGCTCGTGTTCCCGGCGCGGTCCGTCGCCGTGAACGCTATGCTTCCGCGGTACTGCCGCGCCTCGTCCGCCGTCAGCGTAAATGAGGCCGTCGCGGTCCGGCCTTCGTTTGTATAAATTACGCCGTCCGCGTTTATTCTCGCGGATTCGGTCTCCGCGTTTTTCACGGCGCTGACGCCCGGCTCGCGCGTGTACGTCCAGTCGAAATGCCCGACGCCCGAAACGCCGTCGTCCGCCGTCAGCGTTATCGTCACGGAGGGATTGTAATATCCGAACGTGACCGTCTCTATGATCCTCTCGAGCAGCGGGGAGGAATACGAAACGCCGAGACCGTAAGGCGCCGATTTATCGACGGTAAAGCTCGGCGCGGTATATTCCGCCGCGTTCCCGGCAATGTCGCGGTAGCTGAGCGCAAAGCCGTAATTCGCGTCGTGCGCGAATATGAGCTCCGTTTCCCAGACGTTCAGGGAGGTTTCAGTCCAATTTTCCCACGAGCCGAGCGCCTGCGCCGCGGCCTCGGCGTCAAAGGATGTTATGGCGGCGCCGCTGACGTCCGCGGCGGTCAGCTCCGGCGTTAGCTCATACGGGCGGAAATTCCTGTCCTCGATCTTGATAATCGCTTTCCTGTCCGTATTGTAGGTCTCGGCGTTCGGATAGGAGGCCTCCGGCTCGTACCGGACGGTGATCGCGGGCGCCGTCGAATCTATCGTCAGCGTATTGGACGTATATATCCCGGCGCCGGACTTGCCGGCGTACTCGCCGGAGCTCCAGAGCATTTCGTTTTGCGAGCGGTCTTTATACACCGCCGTGACGACGTAGTCGCCGTCGCCGTCGAGCTTAAACGTCAGCGTCCAAATATCGCTATTATCGCCGTCGCCGCGCGCCCAGTCGGATTTTCCGTAGCTCAGCGGGTAGGCCGTCGTTTTGCCGTCGAGCGTCCGCGTCACAGTTATAGAAATATCGGCCTTGTCATATTCCTGTTTCGGCCCGCCGGGGCTGCCGTTCGGGTAGAAATTCGCTTCCGTGACCTCGACCGTCGCCGTTATCGCGCCGGAATAGATGAAACGCGTCGAGCCGCCGGCTTCCGTTGCGCTCTCGCGCGCCGCGCCGGGGGCTATCATATTTTTAAGCTCGCCGGCGTAGCTGACGGCGACTTGGGGAGGCCGCGTATCCGCGACGATCGTCCGGCTTATCCCGCCGTCAAAAGCGTCGCTCGTGTTCCCGGCATAGTCCGTCGCCGTGAACGCTATGCTCCCGCGGTATTGCTTCATTTCACCGGCGGATAGCGTAAAGACAGCGGTGGCCGTTTGCCCGCCGTCTGAGTATGAGTATTCGACGGCATCGGCGGAGATACTTCCCGAGTCCGCCGCGTTTTCTTTGCTCTGCCCTCCCGCGCCCGGCGCGCGCGAGTATGTTGTCGAGTATGTCCAGTCGAAGCGCTCGACGCCGGAGGCGTCGTCGTTCGCCGTCAGCGTTACAACGACCTCCGGCGCGTAATACCCGAACGTGACGGCGCCGAGAACCTTGTCTAACAGGGACTCGGAATACGAGATCTTAAGCTCGCCGGGCGGCGTCAGATCGACGGTGAACGGCTCTAAAGCGTAATTCCCCGCCGCGTTGCCCGCGACGTCGCCGTATTCGAGCTCGAGCGTATATCTCGCGTCGGCGCCGAATACCACCGTCGCTTCCCAGACGTTTAGCGACGTCTGCGTCCACGCCTCCCACGAACGGAGCCTTGCCGCCACCGCGTCGGCGTCAAAGCCCGCCGCCGCGTCGCCTTTTATATTCTGCGCCGTCAGGACGGGGACGAGCTCATACGGGCGGAAGCTTCTGTCCTCAATGCGCACCGTCGCCGTTCTGACGGTCTTGAAGATACCGCCGGGCGCGGGTTGGGAGTCCGTGCCGTACGTCACGCTCAGCGTCGGCGGCGTCGAGTCTATCGTCAGCGTATTGGACGCATATATCCCGGCGCCGGACTTGCCGTTGTACTCGTTTGAGCTCCAGCGCATTTCGTTTTGCGAGCGGTCTTTGTATACCGCCGTGACGACGTAGTCGCCGTCGCCAGCAAGCTTGAACGTCAGCGTCCATTTATCGCCGTCGCCGCGCGTCCAGTCGGAGCGTTTGCAGCTCAGGGGATATTCCTCAGTCTTGCCGTCGAGCGTCCGCGTTGCCGTTATCGAAATATCGGCCTCGTCGTATTCCTGCCCGCCGGGGCTGCCGTTCGGGTAGAAATTCGCTTCCGTGACCTCGACCGTCGCCGTTACCGCGCCGGCATAAATGAAACGCGTCGAGCCGTCGGCCTTCGTCACGCTCTCCCGCGCCGCGCCGGGGGCTATCTTATCCCGAAGCTCGCCGCCGTAGGTGACGACGACGCGCGGGGCCAGCGTGTCGATAACGAGCACGCCGTCCTCTCCTCCGTTTGAGGCCTCGCTCTCGTTTCCCGCGCGGTCGGTCGCCGTGAAGACAATATTCCCGCGGTACTGCCGCGCATCAAAGGCAGTCAGCGTAAAGACCGCCGTCGCGGTCTTGCCGTCGTCCGAATAGCTGACGTCTTCCGGGACGCCGGCGGCGTCACCGATAGTCCCCGCGCCGCCCGATCCCGGCTCCGGCGCGAATGTCCAATTGAAGCTCTCGACGCCGGACGTCGCGTCATACGCCGTCAGCGTCACGGTGACGGGCGCTTTATAATAACCGAACGTGACGGCGTCGAGGAGCTTACTGAACGCCGGCTCCGAATATGAAATTTGAAGGTTGACGGGCGCCGCGCGGTCGATTTTATAATGCTCAACGGCGAGCATTGACACGGCCCCGGTCTTACTGTCCCGCAGATAAAAGCTTATGTCGCTCGGCGCGCTTTCCCCGGCGAAAACAAGACCTTCGCTCCAATTTTCGCCGTCAGCGGAAATCAGGTCGTAATTGCTGTAGGGCGTTCCGTTTATCGGCGTTATGACAAAATCGTCGGCGCTGAACCAACCGCCGGCGCCGTCGGGCGCCGTCACGGCGTAGTGTGTATTTTTTATCGGCTCGGCGGGCGTTACGGTCAGATCCGCGGCGGCGTACTCAAACGTATAATTGGCAGTCGCCTCGCCGCCGGAGGGCGCGATCGCGCCGGCATACGGCCCGGACGCCGCGAATTTTCCGATATCGCACGACGCCGAGGGCGTCTCGTAGCCCTCGTCCTTAAGCGTGTTTCCGTCCTCGCCGTCGGCAAAGCCCGTGACCGTCACGGCGAGCGGGATATCCTGCCCGTAGCTTATCGTTTGGCCCGCCGCCGCGGCCGTCAGCGTTCTTTTTTCAATGCTCGCGAACACCGGCTCCGGCTGAAGGAGCGTGTAGTTTTGCGAGCTTGGGCCTTCGAGCGCGAACTCACCGAACGTCACCGGGACGCCCTCGGCGGCGGCGACGTCGGTAAACCGCGGCGTTCCGAATATGAGAGAAACGGACTCGGAGTCGATTGGTTCTATGCCGCCGCCGCCGAGGGCCGGAGTTTCCAGAAACTCCGCAGTATCCCGCCCGTCGTAGACCTTACCCCGGACGGCTGTATTTATAACGCTCACCGGCTTAGGCTCTATTGTGACCGCGTATCTCCGCGAAACCGGATTGTAATGATCGTCGCCGGGCTTTGTCGCCTTTACGATAAACGTGCCGGCCCGCGACGCGCTCAGCAACGCGCCCTCCAGCTCCGCGCTCCCGGCGCCCTGATCTATGATTCTATATTCGACCTCCGTTTCCGCGGAGCCGCTGGAGACGGAAACGTCGAGCTTTTCGGGATAGACGGCCGCGGTAAGCTCCGGCGGCAGCAGCGGGGCTTGCCTCTTTTTCCTGACGTCGTGCTCCCCCGGCTTCTCGAAATCCCCGATATGACCGCCGTCGTCGCCGGTTTCGCCCGTCACCGCCCCGTCGGTTTCCTCGTAAAGCTCTTCGCCAATATCCTCGCCGAGGTCCGCGTCGTCGGTCGAATCCTCGTACTCGCCGGGCTCGGCGGCGACGGACACGCTTTCGTCCCCGGCGGAGACGTCAACGGCTAAAGCCTTCGGCGCGATAAGCGCCGCGCACAAGAGCAGCGCCAGCAGCCTTTCGCAAAACGACAGCCGCCTTAGCTCCCGTTTCGGGGCTCTCTCAAAATTTTTCCCGTTAAAATTCCTCCCGAAGCCTTTCATTTCCGCCGCTCCTTTCCGCCATCCGTTTTGCCGTCCGTTTCGATTTGCGCAAAGAAGCTGAAATTTTTCCCGTTGAGAACACCGTGCATTTGGACTGCAAACACGGCGGCCGACAGGAAAATGTACTCCGCGTACCCCCGCGGGTCTGTCAGCGCGGATACTATGAAGCAGCAAACGCTTACGGCGCAGGCGATATCCGCCGCGCGCGCCCACCTGTTTGAAAACACGCGCAGCATCCCGGGCCTTTTCCCGGACGCGCTTTCCGGCCTTTTATTTTTTTTGCGCTTTACCGTCAGCCGTTTTCTGCCGCGGTCCGCGAACAGGAAAAGGCCGTAGCCCGCTATCAGCGACGCCCAAAACCAGACCCCCGATATCCGCAGGGGCAGGGCGTCGCCCTCAAGCGCCCTGTCGCTCGCGTAGGGCATAAAGAGAAAGGACAGCGACATCAGCAGCATACACAGCACAGAGCCCCAAAACGCGATTTTCAGCTTGTCCCGGTTCATAACCCAATACCCTTTCCTTTGTCAAATTATTTCGCGTCAAATGCTTTCGTCCGTGTGGATGTAGGTGATGTCGTACTCGACCTCGAACGCCGCCGCGGCGTCCGGCGGAGCCGCGTCCTCCGGCAGGGGAGTCGTCGCCGGCGACGGTTCGCGCTCGGGCGGGCGGTCCGCGCGGCGCGGCGGGCTTTTTTCCGGCCCGGAGCGCGGCTTGCGCCCGGCGGCGGGTCTTTTTTCCGCAACGCCCGTAAGACCTCTGATCGCCCTCGGAATGTTGAAGCGGATAAAAAGAAACGCGCAGACGAGCAGCGTCAGCGCGGCGAGCGCGGCGGACCCGATATGTATATTTCTGAGCGTCTCATAAGTCATTCTTGTCCGCTTCCCCGGTTTTTTCATCCCGCCGAATTTATTCTCGCTTTCGCCTCGCCGATCTCCGCCGAAAGCCCTTTGATTATCGCTTTTACGTCCTCGTATTTCGTCTCGTTCCCGAGCCGCCCGGCGTCCGCGGCGACATCGTCCAAAAGCGCGAGCATTTCGGCCTTATCGACGTTCACGAGGAAGTATCCCGCCTTGTCCGAGGCGACGCTCACTATCTCCGCCCAGGCCAAAAGCTTGATATCGTTGTCGTCTATCTCCGACGCTCCGGCGCGCAGGGCGGCGAGGCTCTCCCACAGCGACGCGTAGGCCTCGTACATCTTTTCCGTCCTGTTCTGCCCGGCGTATTTTTTGATTTCCTGGCGGTATCTCCCGATATCCACGTATATGCCCGCCGTCGGATAGTCGCTTGAGGCTTCCTTGAACCACTCGGCGGCGGCGGAAAAGCGGTCGGCCTCCGCCTCGTAATCGTACCAGAAGGCCGTCCCGATCTCGTAGCATATTTCCCTGTACGCCGCGGGATTTCCCGATTTCAGCGCCTCCAGCGGATATATCGTGCTCGAATAGCCCCGGTCGTCCCGGACGTCGAGCCCGGCCTTCAGCTGCGTGAGGACAGACGCCTCCTCCCGCGTCAGCCGCCCGGCGGAGTCCCCGCCGGAAACGAACGCTTCGAGCATATTCAGATACGCGGCGGAGCCCGCGGGGTCTAACCTTACGGCGTCTAAATACAGCTCCACGCGGCGCTCCTGCGGAAGCTGCGCGTCGGACGCCGCCGCGACCTTAAGCCCGTAATCCGCGCTCAGCCGGTTTTCCGCCGCCGCATAAGCGAGCCCGGAAACGGACGCGAAGCCTACCGCCATCGCCGCCGCCGTGAAAAACGCCGCCAGCCTTCTCTTTTGCTTTTTGCGGTACCTGTCGTCGTATTCCTCGTAGCGCTCTAACGCGTACATGAGCTCCGCGCAGGATTGATAGCGCTCCCGCTTATCGTCGCGGAGGCATTTTTCAATTATGCGCTCTAAGCCGCCGGAAAGCGAGGCGTCGCTCCGCCTTATCGGGGCTTTCGTGAAAGACGTTTCCTTGCAGGGGTCTATCCCGGTGATAAGATGGTGCAGCGTGGCGCCGAGACAGTAAATATCCGTCCGCGCGTCGGTCTGCCCGTGGCCGCCGAACTGCTCAGGCGCGGCGTAGCCTATCGTCCCGAGGCATTGCGTATCCGCGACGTTTTCCTCCTTGAACTCCCGCGCCGCGCCGAAGTCCACAAGCATAATGTCGCCGTCGGGCTTTCTTATGATGTTCGACGGCTTCATATCACGGTAGATGATATTCTCCCCGTGCAGATAGCCCAAAACGCCGCAGAGCTGCTTCGCCCAGCGGATGACGTCCTCCTGCGGCTGCGCGCCGTATTCCTCAAGCGTCTTTGAAAGGGGGTTGCCCTCGATATAATCCATAACGAGCATCATCGACCGCTCGTTTTCATAGACGTCCACGATACTCGGCAGGTTGGGGTGCCGCAGCCCGGTCAGCGTCTTTTTATCCGCGGCGAGGCTCATTATCGCCGTGTTGTTGTCGTGTACGCCGTTTCTCTGCGCGACCTTGATAGCCCACGTTTTGTTGAGCTTTTCGTTGACCGCCATATACACGATGCTCATACCGCCGCGGCTTATCTCGTTGAGTATTTTATACTTGCCGTCCACATATGACCCGATCTTCAGCATAACAGCTCTCCCCTGTCAAAACGTGCGGACGGCGATCGCGGAAATGTTGTCCTGCTCCCCGCGGCGCTTGTTCAGCTCTATCAGCCGGGCAAGCCGGAGCTTCATCGTCTCGGCCTCAGTCAGCTCGTCCGGGGACAGGGCGCCGAGCAGCTCGCGCGGCGTCAGCTCGTGCCGAAAGCCGTCCGAACAGAGCATATATACCGCGTTCTGCTTTGTTTCCCCGAAGAAAAAATCGGGGACCACCGCGTCGGAGGCGCCCACGCATTGCAGCAGGATATTTCTGCGGGGGTCAGCGTCGGCCTCCTGCGGCGTCATATAGCCGAGCGCTACCTCGCGCGCCACAACGGTCTGGTCGGTCGTGAGCCGACGCAGCTCGCCGGTTATCTCGTAAACTCTGCAATCCCCGACGTTTACGATATAATACCGCCTGTCCGTCAGCAGCAGGGCGGCTATCGTAGTTCCGAGACGTATGCCGTTTTGTCTGCCGTAGTCCATTATCAGCCCGTTTTGACGGGTGATAACGGTTTCCCACTGCCGCCTGACGAGTTGAGGCTCGATATAGCCCGGCGTCAGCGCGGGCAGCTCGCTGTTCATCCAATCGGTAAAGGCGTTCACGAGCGCGGCGCTGGCGAGCTCCCCCCGCGCGAGTCCGCCCAGACCGTCGCACACCACGGCGAGGACCATACGCTCGTTTCCGGCTCTTATCACGCGCACGAAAAGGCTGTCCTGATTTACATCTTTTTTAAGTCCGACGTCCGTACCCGCGGAAATGATGTAATTCAAAGCG
>JAISAA010000023.1 GCA_031266955.1 Oscillospiraceae bacterium
TCTTCCGCGTCTACGACGCTCAACATTTACGCACACGAGTTCGCGGAGTCGCAGGCTCTGGCGAGTAACGCTATAGCGAACGCGTTAGAGCTCACGTTTTCGCGGTAATGACCAAACAAAGACCAAGCGGCGGGTCAGCAGAAAACAAATTCCGAGAAAGAGTTGCAACGCAATCGCTTTTGCGGGGTGAGGGTTGGCGGGGAAGGCGGGTTTGAAACCTGCCCCTACGGGACGGGGATACGTCGGGGCGTCGGGGACGCCGCCCCCTACGGACGGGGGATCGCCGCGCGAATGCGCGTTCCCTGTGCGCGCGGATGTGTGATTTAACGCGTGTGCCCCGTCCCCGTAGGGGCGCGGCACGCCGCGCCCTGACATCCGCACCGTCATATGCCACGGGCGCGATAAAGACCGCGTTCCCCGTAGGGGACGATGGCAATCGTCCCGCGCCTACCGTCCCGTATCCGTTTTACGGTGACGGGCGGATTGCCATCCGCCCCTACGGCACAACACCCTGTAGGGTCGGACACATAGAAACACAGAAAATCAGCGCGCATTGCGAACGCGCGCCCGATTTTATATTTTCAAAGCGAGCGAATCGTCCCCATACACCCAATCGCGCACGGGAGTGACCGTGAACTCGTCTTCCCCCGTCCGGCACACGACCTTTGTGATACCCGCGTTTATGATAAGGCGGCGGCACATGAGGCAGGACGTTGTGTCGGATAGCAGCTCGTTTGTTTTGCAATTTTGCCCGGCGAGGTACAGCGTGGCGCCGAGCATATCGCGGCGCGCGGCGGAGATGATAGCGTTCGCCTCCGCGTGTACGCTGCGGCAGAGCTCATACCGCTCGCCGGACGGGATGTTCAGCTCGTCACGCGTGCATTTCCCGAGGTCGAGGCAATTTTTCCGGCCGCGCGGCGCGCCGTTGTAGCCTGTGGCGACGATTTCGTCGTTGTGTACGATTATCGCTCCGTACTTGCGGCGCAGACAGGTCGAACGCTCCATTACGGTTTCGGCAATGTCAAGATAGTAATTTTCTTTTTCGCGGCGTGCCATAAGCTTTTACCTCCGGATAATAAAATTCAGGGATAGGGTAAGCGGTTTTTTTATGATTTCACGCGCAAGGCGGAAAACAGCTCCAGCAGCGCGGTCAGCACAACGGACGTGAGCATAAACAGCACAAGCGTTCCGGGTCTCGCGGCGGCCGCGCCGCCCGACCAGACGCGGATCGACATCAGCAGCACGCCCACCGCCGCCGACGCTATCGAGTTCGCGGTCATGATCAGCGACACAATTTTCATCGCGCGCGCCGCCGCGATAAGCCCGCTGAGCTCCGGCAAGCCGCCTCGGGCGCATATGGCGGCGGCGCGGGAGCCGCTTTCGCCGACCGAGTCCCCCAGCTCATACGCGCTGCGGATCGGCAAAAGCTCAAAATCCTCCATCGGTATCTTGAACTTCTGCTCTATCGTCATCGGAGTGATATTAAAATCGCGCACCGTCAGAAACAGCCGCGAGGTGTGCCGCAGCACGGAAAGCAAGGCGTTCCGAACGGCGCCGGACGGCCTGTAGTCCACCGAGAACATCGCTATCAGCCTCTTGTCCACGGCGGTGTAGATCGAATTGCTGAGCTTCAGCTCGTCCGGGACGCGGATGCCGTGCAGATTCATAAAGGCGTAGTTGCCGGTTAGCACGTTTTCGCCGCGGATGACCCCCGATACTCCGCCCTCGCTGACCGCGAAATCCTGCGTGGTTATCAGGCTCATCCCCTCTTTGACGAGTATTTCAGTAAACTTTCGCGCCAGACACGAGCCGGAGGCGACGATAAGGCTTGCCGTGTAGCGTATCGCCTTTTCGGGCGAGACCTGCTCCAATATGCGCAAGCCGCCGAGGTCGAGCGTATCCGGCGGATATACGTCGTCGTCGCCGACACAGCAGCCGTCGATATAAAAAACATCCTCCGCGCCGCCGGCGCCGGCTATCGCCGTATTTCTCCGCTTCGCGCGGCGCACGGCGGAGCGGAACGGCATTGCGAACGCCGTCGTCGCCGTAAAGGCGGCGCTCGCCGCCGCCGTTGCGGAGAGCATCGCGGGGACGTATTCAAGACTTTTGTGCGCGACCGCCGCGTACAGCGAAATTACGGCGCAGAAAATCATCAGGATCGGCGAGGCGTAGGAATAGGCCGTTTCGCATACGTCCCGCTCGGACAGATTGTCGTCAAAGCCGCGCTGCCGCCCCATCGCTTTCCGCAGCACTGTTCTGTCAAGGTCCGACCGGCGCTCTGAGACGACGGAATACGGGTCTTTTACCGTCGCCGCCGTGCGCAGGGTGTCGGCGAGCGAATGTGTGTACAGCCTCTCGCCCCAGATGGCGAACGTCAAAGAGAGCGCAGCCGCCGCGGAATACGGCAGCGCGTTACCGCCGGAGCTCAGCCCGTATATCCCCGCGAGAACGGACACGGAGCACGAGATAAAGACAAGCGACTCCGCCGAAGCTTTCCCCGTGAAAAGCTCCCTCGCGCCCCTTATAAGAATATCGACGCCGAGCAGCATAACAGCAAGCTGCGCAATGAGCAGCGCCCCTCTCGCGTAAACGGCGTTCCGCCCTATGCCGAACGGCATTTTGCCGCCGCCCTCGAACACAAACGTCAAAACCGTAATGGCTATCGCCAGCACAAGCGCCAGCACGGACCTTCCGGACAGGGAATTGCATCGCGCGGCGTAGTACCGCGCGCGCTCACGGTAATCGGGCTCCGGGAGTCTTTTTTCGGGCTCCGGCTCGGTAAACGGCTCCGGCTGACGGGCGCTGCGCGGGAAGAAGATACCGCGACGGGGCTCGGAGCGCGTCTCGTCCGCCGCGCTTTCGATAGCTTCCGTCACAGAGCGTATTATCTCGTCGTCGGGCTCCTCGGAGGAATATTTGTAGTTTTCAAAAAACTCCAGGTCCCGATCCTCCGCCTCGAAGGTTTCTATCGGGCGGACGCGGGGCTCTATCTCTGGCGGCGTTTCCGGGAGCTCGGACGCTTCGGGCGCGGGCAGCTTCTGCATGGGCAATTTCTGAACGGGCTTCGCGGGCGCAAGCTCAGGCTTCGGCTCCGGGTATTCCGCAGGCCACGCCGACGCGGGCGCCGCGGGCGGCGTTTCCGGCGGCAAGCTGTCCGCCCCGCCCGACTCTTCGAGCACTATGCGGCGCGCTTTTTCGTCAAGCACGTCCTTCGGCGTCTTTTTGTCGCCGTCTATGTAGGAGCTGCCCTTGTATTCCGCCAAAATGGATTCCAGAGTGAATTCTTCTTCGTCGCGTCCCATATATCTATCCCCCGTTTCCGTGTTTATACGAAACCGCGCTGTCTCGAGGCTTCGTAAATGAGCACCGCCGCCGAAACAGACGCGTTAAGTGAGGAAATCCTGCCCGTCATCGGGATTTTCACAGAAAAGTCGCAATTCTCCGCGACAAGGCGCCCGAGCCCGCGCCCCTCCGAGCCGACGACTATCGCCGCGGGGCCGGTCAAATCGGTTTCCCACAGAGTTTTGTCCCCGTCCGGGGCCGCCCCGTAGATCCACAGCCCCGCCGCCTTCAGCTCTTTAAGCGCCGCCGTGATATTCGCGACGCGCGCCGTCGGCAGATGAAACACCGCTCCCGCCGAAGTCTTTGCCACGACAGCCGTGAGACCGGCGCTGCGCCGCTTGGGGATAATGACTCCGTGCGCGCCCGCGGCCTCCGCCGTACGGATGATCGCCCCGAGGTTGTGCGGGTCTGAAACCTCGTCACAGACGATCACGAGGGGCTGCTCGCCGCGTTCGCGCGCGGCGCCGAGTATATCCTCTATTGAAGCATATTCCGTCGCCGGGATGCTCGCCGCCACACCCTGATACGCGGATGTGCCGCTGATCCATTCAAGCTTTCGCTTGTCCGCGCGGACGACCACCGCTCCGGCTTCCCGCGCCATCGCGGCTATACGCGCCAGCGCGGGCGAATCCTCGTCCTTTGAGATATACACCTTGTCGAGCGTAAGCCCCGCGCGCAGGGCTTCTAAAACGGTGTTGCGCCCGCAAATGCTCTCGGCGCCGGTCGTTTCCTCCGCTTCGCCGTACCGCGGGCCGGCGCCGCCGTTTATCCGCCGCGTATTATCGGCTGATGCCCGGCCTGCGCGCGGGAATCCGCGCCTGTCTCCGTTACTCATGGCTTAAAGATACGCGCGCAGCGCGTCTGCCGCGTCAAGGCGCTCCCACGGCAGGTCTATATCCGTTCTGCCGAAATGACCGTATGCCGCGACGGGCTGATATATCGGGCGGGCGAGGTCGAGACGCGATATTATACGCGACGGGCGCAAATCGAATTCCCGAACGACAAGCTCCGCGATGCGCTCGTCGGAAATCGCGCCCGTGCCGCGCGTGTCCACAAGCACGGAAACGGGGCGCGCGACGCCTATCGCGTAGGCGATCTCTATCTGGCAGGCCCGCGCGAGACCCGCCGCGACGATGTTTTTGGCGATATAGCGCGCCATATACGCCGCCGAGCGGTCTACCTTGGTCGGGTCCTTGCCGGAAAACGAGCCGCCGCCGTGCGAGGCGTACCCGCCGTATGTATCGACGATGATCTTGCGCCCCGTGAGCCCGGAGTCGCCGACGGGCCCGCCCGTCACAAAGCGCCCCGTCGGGTTGACGAAAATCTTTGTGTCCTTCGTTATGAGCCCCGCGGGGATCACGGGCTTTATCACGGCGTCCGTCACGGCTTCGCGAAGTGTCTGCTGGGATACGTCCGAGTCGTGCTGCGTCGAGACCACGACGGCGGGGACGCGGGCCACGCGCCCGTCCTCCCCGTATTCGACCGTGACCTGCGTCTTTCCGTCCGGGCGCAGAAAGCCGAGCTCGCCAGATTTTCTGACGGCGGCAAGACGGCGCGAGAGCGCGTGCGCGAGGGAAATGGGCGCGGGCATATATTCCGGCGTCTCGTCGCAGGCGAAGCCGAACATCATCCCCTGGTCTCCGGCGCCCGTGTCGCCGTCGTCGTCGTACGCGCTGTTTACGCCTTGGGCGATGTCCGGGCTTTGCTCGTCTATCGCCGTTATCACGGCGGCGCTTTTCGCGTCAAAGCCGTATTCCGGGTTTGTGTAGCCGATTTTTTCTATCGTGCGCCGAGCCACGGCGGGGATGTCCACGTACGTATTCGTGGATATCTCGCCCATAACGAGCACGAGCCCCGTCGTCGTGATACATTCGCAGGCTACGCGCGCGCCCGGATCCCCGGCGATCATCGCGTCGAGCACGCCGTCCGATATCTGGTCGCAAATCTTATCCGGGTGCCCCTCGGTCACCGACTCTGATGTGAAAATCCTGTTTGACATATTTCTTGATAAAACTCCAATTCTCCGAGTTGTTTTTTTGAGGCTATTTGCCGGAGATCGTGACGCCCTCGAAAGCGACCCACGGCATAAGGCAGCCGTCGTCCACCGTCTCGCGTGAAATCCCGATTATATTCTTTATCATATCGAAAATATTGCCGGAAATCATCGTCTCGTTGACGGCCTCGCCGATCTCGCCGCCGCGTATCCGGAAGCTCTGCCGCGTGACGAACGAAAAATCGCCGTTCGGCGCGGGCGAGCCGCCCGTGAAGCTGTTGAGCAGCAGCCCGTCGTCGATATCAGCCAAAATGTTGAGATAGCTCCGCTCGCCGGGCTTCACTATCGCGCACGACGTGCATTTCGCGCGCGGCAGCTTCGTTTTCAGCGCGCCGTAGCGCGAGAGCATATAGCTTGTGAGATTGCCGTCCTCGATTATTTTCTGCTCTTCAAGTATGTGCCCGTCCGACACTCTCGGCGGGAATATGAGACGCGGGTCAAACGGGTCGCACGTCACGGAAAGGCTTTCGGAGGCGACTTTTTCGCCCGTTTTGCCGATCCAGGGGCTTATGCCCATGATCATCGGGCTGTCCGACGCGCCGAGCGACAGCGCCGTCGATAAAATCGACTCGAAGCACTCGGGACTGAGCAGCAACTTCCCGACGAATTTTCCGCTCATCGGAACGGGGTCGAGCTGCTTCACGCAGTCGCTGAGCGTTCTTCGCACAAACTCGCGCTCAAACGCCGATTTATTGAGATCAGGGGCGGAATATCCGACGCCGCTGCCCGTCGTGACCTTGTCCCCGTCGCGCGCGACGAAGCCCGCCGACAAAGTGTAGTTCCCCCCGCGTCCGTAATAGCGTGAGCCGTTTGAGTTCGCGTAAACGCCGTGCGAGTCGGAGAAGCTCATATTGAGCTTTTCGATGGCGATTTTAGGATAATCGCGCGCGCAGCCGTCGATAAAGTCCCGTGCGCCGTCGTAGAGCTTTTCGGGCTCGCCCTCCGTCGGCCCGAGCTCGTAATCGTAATCGCCGAAGCTTTCGGGTATTATTTCGGCCTCGTCGGGCTCGGACACCTCGGCTGCCTCTATCGCGCTTTTTACGGATAGATCCACGCTTTCGCGGTCTATGCCGTTCATCGAGTAATTCCCGCGCCGCCCGCCGATGAGCGCACGGATCGATATGCTCGCGCCCACCGCCGTCTGCATCATAGACATTTCGCCGTATTCGGCCTGTAAATTATCCGCTAACACGTGGTTCACAACGACATTCGCGCCGTCCGCGCCGCGCTTTTTAAGCTCCGCGAGCGCGTATTCGGCGATTTCCATAAGCTTATCTTTCACCGGTTTTCACTCCTTCTTAATTATATTATCTGCCGCCTATCGTGATCTTGCATTTTATCGACGGACCGCCCATACCGACGGGCATACTCTGCCCCGATTTTCCGCAAGTGCCGGAGCCGTTCCAGCACAGCTCGTCGGACACCATCGTGACGGTTTTGAGCATATCGAACGCGACGCCCGAAACAGTAGTATCGCGTATCGCCCGCCCGAGCTTTCCTTTTTTGATCTCATAGCCCATCGTGACGCCGAACATAAATTCGCTCGTCAAATCGGCCGAGCCGTTGCCCGTTTGGGTCAGGAAATACCCATTGTCCACAGAAGCTATCATATCCTGAAGCTTGTCGTTCCCCGGCAGGATCGCCGTGTTGCGCATGCGCACTATCGGCTCCGCCTGGAACGATTCCGCGCGCGCGTTGCCTGTCGGTTCCGTGTCGAAGTGGCGCGCCGTGTCGCGGCTGTGCATAAAGCCGCGCAGCACGCCGTTTTCGATGATTTTGACGTCGCGCGCCGGCGTACCCTCGTCGTCAACGAGGACGTTTTGCGGCAGCGCCTCGCCGTAGGCCGTGTTCGCGAAGTCGGTTATGCTGATGAGCTCGCTGGCGACGCTCTTGCCGAGATTCGGGCCGGCGACGCTGCCGGAGCGGACTAAGTCGGCCTCCGTCGGGTGTCCTATCGCCTCGTGCGCGAGCATCCCGCCGAGATTTGAGTCTATTATCACGTCGCATACGCCGGCGTCCGGGAAAACGCCCTCGCGCTTTTGCATCAGCTTTTCATACGTCTCGTCGATTTTTGAGAAAAGCGCCTCCGGCGAGCTGTAGCGGTCGGGGATAAAGCCCGTCCCGTGGTCGAAATCCGAATACTCGACGACAGTTCCGTCCGGCGCCGTGACGCACAGGGAAAAGTATACCGTCGCCCGCGGGAGCATAGAGTACAAATCGGCACCGTCGCTCGTGACGATAACCTTTTCGGCGGCGTCGCTTATCATAGCGACTGTGCGCGCGGCAAGGCCCGGATATTTTTTGACTATGTACGAGTCGAGCTCTCGCGTGAATTCCATAACGGCGCGCTGCTCCGCGTCGTTTTCGTTGGGCTTTGTCGCGAATTTGCCCGGCGGCGCGGACGGCAGCGGCGGATGTTTCACGCCGAGCTTTGTCGACAGCAGCTTCGCGTTGCGCGACGCCGCGGCAAGCGCGTTCTCTATCGCCTTGCCGTCATACGACGTGTCCGACGCGACGCCCCAATAGCCGCCGTCGTACACCCGCGCGGACATCCCGCCTTCAACGGCGAAAGAATTCCCCCTGACGTTGCCCGACTGGATATAGACCATGCGCGAAAGATTCCGCTGCGCCCGCAGCTCTGTGTGGCCCGTAAGCTTTGGCTTGTAAATGCTGAGTAGGTCTTGCAGCAAGGTAATGCGCCTCCTTTTAATATAGCGGTTTAATGATTTTCACAAACGGCGGAGCGGTTTGTAAATTGAATTATATCAGCTTTGCCGCAAATTACAAGGTTTTTATCTCAAATTCCCGTCTTTTATAATACCGCACCTCCCCCGTAATGTCAAATCCGCCGCTTCACACCGTTTATTTTAAGCAAAAAATTTTTTCAAAAACCGCTTGACTTTGACGCACGGTCAAGGGGTACAATGGGCCCATCATTCAAAAAAGGAGGCGACCCATTATGCAACTTACCAAAATCACAGACCTTGCGGCGCAGCTAAATCTGACGAGCCGGACGCTGCGTTATTACGAACAGGCGGGCCTGATCCGAAGCGTGCGCCCGGACTTTGAAAAGTACCGGTTCTACGACGAGGAGAACGTCGAACGGCTGAAGCAGATCGTGGTGCTCCGCAAAATGCAAATTCCGATCAAGGACATTTTCCGCATATACGAAAGCCGCGACGCGGGCGAGCTGGTGCGCGCGTTCGTCAGCCGCATTGACGCGCTTGACGCGGAAATAACCGCGCTGTCGGAGCTGAAACGGATCGTCGATGAGTTTTTGCGTCAAATGCGCAAACGCGGCGTGACGAAAATTTCCGCCCTGCCGCTGCTTTACGAGGAACTGGGCAAGCAGCTCGAGAGCATCGAGGAGCGCGAACCCGTCACCTACGCCCGGCTCGCCGAGGTCAGCGACCGTCTGACAAAGCCGCCGGAGACGCGCATCGTCTTTCTGCCGCCTATGCGCGTGCTGTCGTCACGGTTACGGGAGGGCGGGGAGTCCGACACTGAGGCGTTCCGGGATCATCTCGAGCTATGCGGGATCGCGCCGGAGCTACGCGGGATCGCGGCGGGACTGCCGGGCAGCCGCGCGTTGTTCGAGTATCAGGACTCAAGCGGCCAGAGCGTTATCATCCGGCAGCTCGGCGCGGATTTAGTCAACGACTCGCCTTTCGTTGATCACGAGTTCGCGGGCGGGCTGTTCGCCGCCGCGGGCGTCTACGCGGACGACGACCTGCCCGCGTTCTGCCGGGCGATGATGCGCGAGTTCGAGGACAACCAATTCTACGCGGTCGATTTCCGCGCCGGAGCGCCCGGCGTTCTGATCGGGAACGCGATCTCCCCTGACAGCCGGCGCGAGCTGCTTGAAATGCTCATACCGTTAAAGAAGCGTCTGCCGAACGCCGCGCTGTATGAGCCGTTTGAGCGCGTTGAAAACATCACGGTCGCAGAGCTGGAGGCCGCGAACCTGATTTTGAGTACGGTCAATGTCGCGATGGACAAGCTCATACCGATCTACAGCCCGTACTACAACGTCAACGAGCGCGGCGAAGCCGAGTACGTCGCGGTCGTCAGCACGCGAACGCTCGGCACGGGGGCGGAGGTCAGACTGCCGTTCCGCGCGGACGTTGAGTTTCGTATCAGCTCAGACGGCGTGGGGGGAGTCGGGTACGGCGCGGACGAGGGCAGTATCCGCATATATCACGGCGTGACGTTCGCGGAGGGCGACCCGGAGCGTCCGATAAATGGCACAATGTTCGCCGTCAACGCGGAAAACAGCGCCGACACGCGCTTGTCGCGGGAAATGTTGGAGTTCCGGCAGCCGATATTCGACGATTTGTTCGCGTACCCGAAGCTCGGCGCAGTAGAGTCGGACGTCTGGCACACTCTGACGTGGATCGTCGGAGCGGAGCATCTCGCGTGCGTTTTAGACGGCGAGGTGCGCTTCTGCGGCGCGGGCTTCCCGTATATGCGCGCGGACGCCTGGGAGCTTGAGCCGCGGCAAATCGTACTCGGCTCAAACGGTCAGCGTATGTGTTATTTCCGAAAAATCACCGTATCGCAATTAAAAACACCGCGTAAAACAAATATTAAACAAGGAGAATTGACAATGCAAATCAAACAAAACAGCAACATTCTGCAAAACCTGTACCCGCTCACTACGGGGCACCTCGGTGAAAACTACTGGTTCAACGGAGCGGCGCGGTTCGTGATGGATCGCCTCGGCGCGACGGAGCTGTGCGTGGACCCCGATAACAAACGCGAGCTGTACGACCTGTTCGCGGCCATTACGGGCGACACCTTCGCTCAGGTGTATGAGTTCGGCAAGCCAACTGACGCTCTCAGCTCTTTCCGTTTGCTCGACGACGGCGATACCGCGTTCTTCGAGCGGGTGTTTGAGGCGGTCGGCTACGCCGTGACGTTCGTACCGACGGAGCAGCTGCGCTCAAACCGCGAAATGTACCGTCAACTGCTGATCGCTTACATCGATAAGGGCGTACCGGTGATCGCGATCGACAACGGTTTCCGGTGCATTGTCGGCTACGAAGAGAGCGGAGCGACGCTTGCCTATATGTACGGCGACGCTCCCGAGCCGCAAAGTATGACGTTCGACGAACTGCTCAACTCAGACGACCACTTTGGCTGGCTGTTCGTCGGGGAGCGCGCGCGGGAAACCAGTCTCGCGCAAATCTACCGCGACGCGATCATCAATCTGCCGTCCGTGCTGACGACGAAGACGCAAAGCTACGTATGCGGCGCGGAGGCGTTCCGAGCGTGGGCAAATGACATTGACGGCGGCAGATTCGACGGTATGAAGCCGGAGGACTTTGAATCGTGGGGTATGCACCAAAACTTTGTGTGTATGCTCGCGACGAACAGCGGCGGGTGCCAGTCGTTCTTAGAGAGGGCGATGGCGCTGAATCCGGATTTCGCGTTCTTAGAAGCGGTGCGCGAGCAGTACCGCGAGACCAGTTATATGTGGATGGGTATGTACGATAACCTCCCGCCGCCGGACGGCGCCGCGCGGGATAACTTAGAAGCGCTCGGCGGCGGCTTCAACGTCACGTTAGAGGCGCTGCAAAACCCGGAAAAACGCGCCAAAATCGCCGCGCTGCTCCGCAAGTTCGCGGACTGTATGGACGAGGTCGTGCGCCTCTTGACAGACGGGCTGAAAGCCTGCCGTGAAGGGGAAAATAAATAGTGGGCGCGAAACTAGTAAAAAAAGAATTGAAAATAACATAACATAGTATTGAACACGCTCTTGAAATCCGCGCGCGCCCGCTGTATAATAGCCACAAGAGAAAGGCGGTGAGCGCAATGACCGAAGATATTATCGTCCCCGAGATTCTTCCGCATCCGACGATGGCGTGTTCAAGATGCTCCTGATGCACCCGGACAGCGAACCCGTCCTGCGCGGCGTCATGTCCGACGTCTTGGAAATGCAGTTCGTAAGCGTCGAGGTGCGCAACATCGAGCCGCCGATCTCGGATATGAACGAGAAACAACAGCGTTTTGACGTGAACTGCCACGCCATCGCGGACAGCGGCAAGCAAATCGACGTCGAGATGCAAGCCGAACCGATGAAGGGCGACAGTTCCGCGACGGGCCACCGGAACATCAAGAGCCGCGCGATATACAACGTGTGCGACCTGCACGCGAAACAGCCGGGGCGCGGTATGAATTACAGCGATTTCGAGCAGAGCTTTCAAATCACATTCTGCGGCTATCCGGTATTCCCGGAGCGCACGGAGTTCATAAGCCGGTTCAGCTTCCGCGATAGGAACGGCGTTGAACTCTCCGGCGATGTGGGCATCATATTCATCGAGCTGACGAAGCTGGGCGAGGCGAGGCGGAAGCCCGCAAAGGAAATGACCCGGTTAGAGCAGTGGTGCGTATTTTTCGGCTACGCCGATGATCCCAAGTACCGTAAAATATTAAATGAACTGATTGCGACAAGGAGTGAAATTCGTATGGCGACTGAGATTTTGACGAGTATCAGCAAGGACGAGAGGGAACGCGCTCTGTTCCGTTCCCGCCGGATGTGGCAAATGGATATGGAACACGACCGCGCGGTGGTAAGAAAAGAGGGCCGTGCCGAGGGCCACGCCGAAGGAACCCACGAAAAGGCGCTCGCAGTGGCACAAACCGCGCTGGCAATGAATTTGCCTGTCAGCGACATTGCCAAGCTCACCGGACTGCCCTCGGTCGAGATCGAGGCGTTGCGGCGGTAACGTCCAAAGCCGCGCAGAACATTCATATGGCGGCGGAGACTTTAGGAGAATGCGCGGAGTAGCAGGGGCGTTGCATACAACGCCCCTGCTGTTTTGCGGCCAAAGACGCAGTATTTTACCGCCGCATACGCTCCTTCGTGCTCATCGCGCCGTCGCCCTGCTCCGCGAGCCGGGCTTTGAAGGCGTCGTACTCCTCCTCCGTGCCGAGGTACACGAATTCCTGAGACTCGCACAGCACGAATTTGCCGAGCACGCCGCTCGTGATTTCCATACGCTTCTTCGCGCGGTAGCCCTCGGCGGTCAGGCCCGCCTCGTCGTACTCCCACCTGTTGCCTATCCCGACGGGGAAATACGCGCCGCCGCCCATCGGGATATTATACGAAATGAGCTCACATCGTGCCGATAACTTATCGCCCCAGGCGCAGTCGTAGCGCACGAGGCCGACGCCGGGCGCGAACCAACATTCCTTTACGCCGTAATACATATATTTGGAGCCGTCGAAATAATACAACTCGTCGTCCGTGTCGCGCTCAAGCGTAAGCGTCAGCTTGAGGCAGTTTTCAAACGTGCCCGCCGGGACTGTGACAGTGCCGCCGTCCGTGACTTCAAGCCGCGTTACGCCGTCGTCGCCGAATTGGGCTTCCTCGGTATATCCCGCGGCCCATTTGTCGTTCCACACGCAGCCCGTCAGTTTGTTCAGGAACCGCAGAGGCTTTACGCCTAAAATACCCTTTTCTTCAAAGCGTGTCCCGAAGCGGGACGGGCCGAACGTGTACAACTCCGATTCTTTATAGGTGACGGTGCCGCCGCTCACCGACAAACGGCTCGCTCTAAGTGACGACGGGCATAAGCGATAGGCTTTCTCCTGATATCCGCGCATAAGCTTCAGGTATTCTATGCCGCGCAGGGCGACGTCAACGTCGGTGCGGTTCGTGTTGAGGACGACGGCGCGGCGCAGCAAATCGGCCGCGTCCTCAGGCGTTTGCTTGTAGCTCACGGTCTCGCACATGCGCAAGCAGAGCTCGGAGTCGATTTCCGACGATTCCTCAAAGCCTTTTTTCAGCGAGTAAATCTGCACACCGGAGCAATTCGCCGTTTCGCCGTCCGTCCACTCAATAATGCGCTCGTTGCGCTGATATATGTAGTCCGGCAGGTCTTGCTTGACGTAGTTCCAGCGGTTGCCGGTCGCGAGTGGAAAGTAGGCGTCCGGGCTGCCGCCCTTGATGTCGTATTCGTCGAGCTCGTATACCTCGTCGTGCTCCGCGTCGCGAGCCGCGAATTTTACGAGCCCGACATTCGGCGAATACCAGGCGTCGAACTCATACGCGTTCAAAGTATCCGCTATCTTGCCCGCGACGTGCAGGCATTTGCCGAAGAAGCCCGCCGGTACGCGGACTTCCTCGTCGCGCGACACAAGAGTCAGCGTATTGCCGTCGTCGTCGGTGCGCGTTTCGCCGTCTCGCATTGATAAGTCGTAGAAGATGCCGTTGGGTTTCTTTTTGTCAAACCGCGACGCGTAATATGTGATGGCAGCAAACGCGAGGCGGTCACTGTAGCTGCCGCGTCCTCCCCAACCGGGCTGCTCCTCGAAGTGCAAAACGCCGCCGGCCTGCCGAATTCGCTCGCCGACTACGGTCGCGAAGTGCGCCGGCCTATCATAAGCGTTGTCGCAGTATTTCCCCGTGAGCTCTACCACGCGGATCGCGGCGATGGCCACGGCGCGGTATACATCCTCGGGCCGCGCCGCGGTGATCAGTCTCAAAGCCTCTCTGTAATCCCGCTCCGAGCTGTCGATATCCCCACCCGCGCGTAAATTCATCAATCCGCGCCACAGCGTCATATTGCCGATCCCGTAATCGTATTTCAGCGCTTTCATTTTCGCTATTATGGTGTTGTTCAGATAATCGGTTTCGTAGCCGCCGTTCTTCCTGCGCACGCCGGACCACTTAATGACGTACAGCTTCAATAACACCTCGTGATTCCTACCTTTTTCGGCGGTTTCGAGCGCGAGGTCAAGCTGCTCGTCAGTCAGTGTTTCTCCGTAGTATCTCCGCAGATATAATATCTCGCTGAGCGCGAATTGCTTTTCGCGGTTCTCGGGCAGTGCGAGAGCGAGAGTCTCGGCTTCGCCGAGAAGCTCCGGGAGCCCGTCTTTGGAATAGTCGTGGTCGTGATAATACGTTTTCAGTTTTTTGATTTTTTCCATAACGGCCTTGACAAAGCCGTCGTCCTTCGGGATATCTACCATAGCTTGAAGTTCCCCTTTCAATTTTCGCCGCGCGTCATAAAGGCGCTGGCGTATCGTGTTTTGCGGCACGTTCAGAAGCCTCGCGATCTCGACGGCCGGCAGCCCGTCGCCGAAATGCAGGACGGCGGCCTCGCGCGTTTTATCGCCGAGCGACGCGATCGCGTTGTTTACTGCGCTTCGCAGCTCGCCCTCGATCACGGCGAACTCCGGCGACACCGACGCGCCGGAGAGCATTTCGGCGTAGTCCTCAATGTCCTCGAATACGACTCTGCGGGACAGCGTATGCAGCGCCTTCCGCCGCGCTATCCCCGTGAGCCACGCCCCGACCCTGTCCGGGTCGCGCAGCGAACGCAGCGATAAATAGCCGTCGCAGAACGCCTCCTGCGAGACGTCCTCCGCCAAATGCCAGTCGTCTCCGAGGATGCGCAACGCCGCGCCGAGCACCGCGTTCCGGTGCCGGGTGACGATTTTGTTGAACGCCTCCGTGTCTCCCGCGAGAGTCAGCGCTACGAGCGCGCCGTCGCTTGATTTATCGTAGTCCGTCGCAATAACCTCCGAATTTTGTTTGAAAACGTCTTCGTATAATAGTGTCGTTTCGTGGGGAAAACGTTAGGTGGATTTGAAAATTTTTGCGGTTTCGTCCGTCCGGGCGAGCACAGCGGAATAATCCTTAATAGCGCGGCGGCGGCGCGGGGTTTGGGGGATGTGTGCTGCGGCGCAAAGAAAATCCCGCAGTCACAGGGACTGCGGGATTTTCGGGAGCTGGCGGAGAGGGGGGGATTTGAACCCCCGAAACCTTGCGGTTTACGTGATTTCCAATCACGCGCCCTCGGCCGGACTAGGCGACCTCTCCATGAATAAAGCTGAAAACCTTCAGCCGCGGCGCAACGCCCCGCAGCTTATCCGTCCCGCGGGCGCGTGACCGCCCGCCGAAAGACAAGCGGTATTATAAAATAGCCGCGCGGTAAAGTCAATAGAAATATCGAATAAAATTCGTTCGGTGAAAATTTCGGGTTTAAGTGTCGTATGAATTGAACCATGTTGAATTGAAAAAATAATTGACAACGGCATAACCATACATTATAATCACGTAGTATTCATCGCGCTAAAGCGGTTGGGGAACGCACCGCGCGCTTTTGAGGAGGGATTTCCGTGACGCTTGACTTGCGTGACGTCACCGGCGTTCCGGGGCACAGCGCGGCGTTTGATTATTCGCCCGACCTGTCAGAGCTTTTGTCGGAAAGCGTCCTCGCCGTCGCCGGCGACGCGCGGCTGCGCGGGA
>JAISAA010000039.1 GCA_031266955.1 Oscillospiraceae bacterium
GACATCCTCGCCCGCTGGGGCGGCGAGGAATTCATACTGATAATCACGGACATTGACGAGCCCGGCGTGCTCAATCTCTCAGAACGCATACGGCGCGAGGTCGAGGCCTACGCGTGCGAATATATGGGCAAAGTCATCGGCGTGACGATAAGCGCCGGACTTTCCCAAAGCGCCGACGAATGTGATATAACGGAACTGACGCTACGCGCCGACAAGGCTCTGTACACCGCGAAAACCGGCGGCAAAAACTCAGTCGTTATGTGGACGCCGCAGCGCTCGCGCGAGAGCATATGACGCCGCTGTCATTACACGCGCTGACGCGCTGTCTTCCATCTCAAGTCTCTCCGATACTCTGCGAGCGTTCCGGTTCGACGAATACGGAGCTTTCGGAGCTCGCCGTCCGGGGCGCCCCGGAGTATACGCTGCTCGCGGCGGCGGAGCAGACGGCGGGACGGGGGACGCGCGGGCGCGCGTTTTTCGCCCCCTCCGGTACGGGAGCGTATTTTTCGCTGCTGCTGCGCCCCGGCGATTCTAATTTTTCGGCGGCGCGTGTCACGGCGGCGGCTGCTGTCGCGGCGGCGGAAGCGTGCGAGGCGCTTTTCGGCGTCGCCGCCGGGATAAAGTGGGTGAACGACGTTTACGTCGATTCCCGAAAAACGGTGGGTATACTCGCCGAGGCGTTTTCAAACTCCGGATTTTATGTTATACTCGGGATAGGCGCCAACATCGCGCCGCCCGCGGGCGGTTTTCCGCCCGATCTGACGGGCGCGGGAGCTATGACGCTCTCTCCGCCGCCGTTTGCGCGGGAAAAATATATCGGCGAGACGGTCAGCCGCTTTCTCTCTTTTCAATCGCCGGAAAATCTGCCGCAGCTTTTGGAGAAATACCGCTCGCGCTCTGTTCTGACGGGCCGACGGGTGACGGTGACGGCGTCCGAGGCGGAGGCTCCGTATACCGCGGAGGTCCTCGGCATCGACGACGATTTCCGGCTGCTCGTCAGCCGCGGCGGAGAAACCGAAAAGCTTTTTTACGGGGAGGTATCACTGAGCCTTGAAAATTAAAGCTCTTGTTCAAACGGCTGTGTTCACGGCGCTGCTTTGCGCCGTCGCGCCGCTTTCGCTTCCGGTCGGGCCCGTGCCGGTGTCGCTCGCCACTTTGGTGATATATATCGCGGCGGGCGTGCTCGGGCGCGGGAGGGCGGCGCTTGCCGTTTTTGTGTACATTCTGCTCGGCGCCGCCGGGCTTCCGGTGTTCACCGGCTTTTCGGGGGGCGTACAGAAGCTTGTCGGCGTCACCGGCGGATATATTTTAGGGTATATCCCGCTCGCTTTTATGTCGGGGATATTCCCCGCGGTCGGGGCGCGGCGGGGCGGCGGGCGATTTATCGGGATCATGTATCCCGCCGGGATGATAGCGGGGACGGCGGCCTTGTACGCGCTGGGGACGGCCTGGTTCGTCGTCAGCACGGGCAGCGCGCTTTCGTATGCGCTCGCCGTCTGCGTCGCGCCGTTTCTGCCGGGCGACGCTGTGAAAATTGCAGTGGCCGCGGTCACGGCGCCCGCCATACGCCGCGGACTCGGCAAGCTTTCGGCGTGAGCGAGCTAAATAAAGAAATCAAATACCTGAAGGGCGTGGGCGAGGCCCGCGCGCGCCTTTTCAAAAAACTCGGCGTCGTCACGCTGCGCGATTTGTTGCGCTATTTCCCGCGCGACTATGAGGACCGCACGGTTTTCAAAAAAATCGCGGAGCTGTCAGACGGCGAAAGCGTCACCGTCCGCGCCGTAGCGTCCGATTCCCCGCGATTGTCGCGCACGCCTCGGGGCCGCGAGCTCGCGCTGCTGCGCGTTTATGACGACACTGGGATGATGGACGTCCGATTTTTTAACCAATCCTACGTCAAGGACGCCATATCGGCCGGCGGAACGTATCTGTTTTACGGAAAGATACTTCGAGCCGGCGGCTCCGCTTTGATGACGAACCCCGTTTTCGAGCGCGACGGTGACGGCAGCTCTGTGAAAATCGGTCGCGTCACGCCGATATACCGAATGACGGCCGGGCTCAATATGCGCTCCGTTTCAAACACCGTTGCGCTGGCGCTGAAGCTTTGCGGCGACGCTCCGCCGGACGCTCTGCCGCACTCCGTCCGCAAGGAATACGGCCTTGCCGCCGCGCGCTTCGCGTATGAAAATATTCATTTCCCAAAGGATTTCGAGTCGCTTAAAATCGCGCGTCGGCGCCTTATATTTGAAGACCTTTTCGTGCTTTCCGTCACCGCAAGGCGGCGGCGGGCGGAGCGCGGCTCGTCCTCGGGGCAAGCTATCATCTCGGAGGGCTTCGGGGAATTTTATTCCGCGCTGCCGTTTGAGCCGACCGCGGCGCAAAAGCGCGCAGTTGACGAGGCGGCGCGGGATCTCGCCTCCGGCGGCGTTATGGCGCGGATGTTACAGGGGGACGTCGGTTCCGGAAAAACCCTCGTCGCGGCGGCGCTCGCCTGGACCGTCGCGAAAAACGGCTTTCAAACCGCGTTTATGGCGCCGACCGAGCTGCTTGCAGAGCAGCATTTCCGCACATTCGAGGAGTTTCTTTCGCCGCTCGGCGTCCGCGTCGGCCGGCTTACAGGCTCGCTCGGGGTGAAGGCGAAGCGGCTCGCGCGCGAGGCGCTTGTCTCGGGAGAAACTGACGTTATCGTCGGCACCCACGCGCTTTTATCGGAGGGTGTGGACTTTCGCGCCCTCGCGCTCGTCATAACGGACGAGCAGCACCGCTTCGGCGTCAGCCAGCGCGCGGCGCTCGGGCAAAAGGGCGAATCTCCGCACGTGCTCGTTATGTCGGCGACGCCGATACCGCGGACGCTCGCGCTGATCTTATACGGCGACCTCGACGTCTCGGAATTGAACGAACTGCCGCCCGGCAGGAAAAGCGTTATGACGTATTCCGCCGGGGAGCGGCTCCGGCGGCGCATTTACGATTTCGCGCGCCGCCTCGTGTCCGAGGGGCGCCAGGTCTACTTTGTCTGTCCCGCCGTCGAGGAAATAGACACAATTGAAAGACCAGCCTCGCCGGGCGGCGACGGAATTGAAATTGCTCGGTCGCCCGGCACGGGAGATTCAGAGCTCAAGCGCGCGCGCGAATACGCGAAGCAATTGCAGACGGAAATTTTCCCGGAGCTTTCCGTCGGTCTCGTGCACGGCTCTATGAAGCCGCGCGAAAAAGACGCCGCTATGGCGTCGTTCATCTCCGGCGAAACTGACATCCTCGTGGCGACGACGGTCATAGAGGTCGGCGTGGACGTACCGAACGCGGCGCTCATCGTGATCGAAAACGCCGACCGTTTCGGCCTTTCGCAGCTCCACCAGCTCCGCGGGCGCGTCGGGCGCGGAGAGCACCAATCCTACTGTGTATTAATGCGCGGCGCGGACGGCGAAAAATCCCGCGAGAGGCTCGATATTCTCCGCGGGACGAACGACGGCTTTGAGATAGCAGAGGCCGATTTGCGCCAGCGCGGCCCCGGCGATTTCTTCGGCTCCCGCCAGCACGGGATACCGGCCTCGCGCTTTATCGAGCAGGGCGCCGAGGCGGGGACAATATGGGACGCGCGGAGCGCGGCGGATACCGTCCTCGCGCGGGACCCCGGGCTGAAGCTGCGCGAAAACCGCGCCCTGCGCGAGGCGGTGGACGCGATATTCCTCGCCTCCGACGGGACGTTCAACTGACCGCGTCAGTCTGATAATTCCCCGATTATCGCGCCGAACACGCGCTCAGCGCGCTCGAGGAACGCGCGCTCGGTCTTTTCCGCCTGAGCTTCGCTTGCCGCGGCGACGCGCAGGAACAATATCTCGTTCTTCCCGTCCGACAACGAAAGCTCGACCGAGTACCTGCCGTCCCGGCGTATCGCGCGCGACGTTTTGATAAGGCTGCGCCGCTCGGATTTCGCGCGCTCTTCGAGCGCCGAGCTCTCCGTGTGCTGCCTGACGGAAAAGGGGATGTCCGTTTCCGTCGCCTCGCCGTTGCGGATACCGCGCTCAGTCAGCGAAAATTCCCCGCCGGAAAGCTCTAAATGCCCGGTTTTGACGAGGGAATCGGCGCAGGACGCCACGTCGAAATAAGTTACGCT
>JAISAA010000053.1 GCA_031266955.1 Oscillospiraceae bacterium
GCCTTTTCAGCTCGTTCCAGCAGGCGGAGAGCAGTACGTCCCGAAAATTCGGCGGCACGGGGCTCGGCCTGGCGATATCAAAGAGGATCGTCGAGATGATGGACGGCGAGATATGGATAGACTCTCAGCTCGGGCAAGGCTCCACGTTCGCGTTTACGATCCGCGCGGAGCGGGGGAGCGCGCAAAAGCAGCAGAGCCTGCTTAAGCCCGGCGTCGATTGGAAGAACCTCCGCTTGCTCGCCGTTGACGACGCGCCGGAGATTCTTGACTATTTTTCGGAAATAATGCGCGGCTTCGGCGTCGTATGCGACACGGCGCTCAGCGGAGAGCGGGCGTGCGAGCTCATCGAGAGCCGCGGCGCATATGACATTTATTTTGTGGACTGGCGGATGCCGGGGATGAACGGCATAGAGCTCGCGCAGCACATCAGCGGGCGGCAAACGGATCATTCCGTCGTGATCATGATGTCCTCCGCCGAGTGGGGCGTGATAGAGGACGACGCCAAGAGCGCCGGCGTGAAAATGTTTCTGCCCAAGCCGCTTTTCCCGTCCGCGATAGCCAACTGCATAAACGAATGTATGGGTGTCGGCGGGGTCGACGACTCAGCCGAGCCGTCCGCTTCCGGCGCCGCGGACGATTTTTCCGCGTACACGATCCTGCTTGCCGAGGATGTGGAGATCAACCGCGAGATAGTGCTCGCACTGCTGGAACCCACGGGAATAAACATCGACTGCGCCGAAAACGGCCTGCGGGCGCTCGAATTGTTCCGCGCCGCGCCGGATAAATACGATATGATATTTATGGACGTGCAGATGCCCGAAATGGACGGCTATGAGGCGACGCGGAAGATCCGCGCGCTCGGCACGCCCCGAGCGGCGAAAATCCCCGTCGTCGCGATGACCGCGAACGTGTTCCGCGAGGATGTCGAAAAGTGCATTGCCGCCGGGATGAACGACCACCTGGGCAAGCCGCTCGATATAGCCGAGGTCTTGGAAAAGCTCCGCGAGTATTTGAATAAACGGCAGCCGTAAAAACCGCGGCGTAAAATCCCGTCTATTTTTTACTATATATAAGTAAAAACACCCCATCATTTATTTCTATTATTTTCTCAAATCTTAAATGTTTTTGCGCAATATATTGTTCAAACGCTACGCTCCAATGATATGTTGGATATTTAATATTTTCTTTTGAAGGCGTATTTATTTTTGAAGCATAGCTTCCTTCTAAAATATTATATTCATTTGTATATTTATTGTGTTTTTCAATGACTTTTCCGATATTCTCTTTCATTGTTATAAAATATTGGCCGTTTCTTTTTAATATTCTTTTTACTTCTTTGCATATTGTTTCATATTCGTCATAAGAATTTTCAATTATGTTCAATGGAAATAAAACATAATCGACACTTGCGTTTCCGAGCGGAATATTATAATACGATCCTTCAATAATTTCTATTTTACTTTTTATTTCATTTTTATTGACTTCGATCCGTTTGATCATTTCCCGGGAAATTTCTAATCCGATTGTTTTTAATCCATACTCCTCCATTTTGAATAATTGTTTACCTGAACCGCAGCCAAGTTCTATTATTGTTTTACCCGGCTCTAAAAAATCTTTCAAATAATCATCGATCCACTTCACTTTTTCCTGAGATAATTTCGATTTATATATAAGTATATCATGATCATTTTCTGCTATTGCGTCAGACACCGTGATCGCTATGTTTTCTTTCATAATATCTCCTTAGATGGCGGAAAGCTCAATAGCCCAAAGCAGGGCGGAAATATATCAGAGCGGCGATAAATGTTGCGCACCACAGAACCATTAACAGAGCGATAAATACTCGAAATGACATTTTTCTATTGAGCTCATCGGGCGGCAAGTCCTTAAAAATGATTTTGCGCACGGCGATACCGATAATTGTGATCGCGGCGCTGACAATGCCCAAAACAAAAATAATGGGGCGTAATGGAATATTCATAAACGTGGCTCCGTCACGCGAGCGAACGCAGGCTTTCCTCTAAATTCGCGGCGAGGGCTTTTGCTTTGTCGGCGCGCTCGCGCTCGGCGGCTACGACGCGCTCCGGCGCTTTTGAGGTGAATTCGGCGTTTTGCAGCTTGGCGTCCAAGCGCGCCAGATCAGCGCGCGCTTTTTCGAGTTCCTTCGCTATGCGCTCCCGCTCGCGTTCGGCGTCCACGAGCTCGCTAAGCGGCATATATATGCGGGCGGAATCCGTGGCGGCGGACACGAGGCCTTCGGAGGCTTCCGGCGCGTCGCGCGACACTGTGACGTCGCCGGCGTAGGCGAGCTTTGCGATGTACGCGCGCCCCGCCTCGAATATCCCGGGGCTGGGCGTGACTATGAGGACGCTCGGGCGCTTCGACGGCGGCACGTTCATCTCCGCGCGGCGCGCCCGCACGGCGCGGATGGCCGCCATGACGCGCTCGAAATCTGCCGCCTCGCCAGGGAAGCCGAGGGCCTCGTCGTATTCCGGGAATTTTTGGATCATCAAGGCGTCGCCCTCATGTGGGAGCGCCTGCCAAAGCTCCTCCGTGATGAACGGCATAAACGGGTGCAGCAGCTTTAATATCTCCGTCAGAACATACAGCAGTACGCTCTGCGCGGAGACGCTTGCGCGCTCGTCGCCCGAATTCAAGCGGGGCTTCGTCAGCTCGATGTACCAGTCGCAGAAATCGTCCCAGATGAAGTCGTATATCTTAGAGGCCGCCACGCCGAGCTCGTACCTGTCGAGATTTTCCGTCGCATCGCGAACAGTCGCGTTCAGCTTCGACAGTATCCACTTGTCCTCGGGCTCAAGCTCGCCGGGCAGCGCGTTTTCGCCTATCGTCAGGTTCATCATAACGAAGCGCGCGGCGTTCCATATCTTGTTCGCGAAGTTGCGCATGGCCTCGCAGCGCTCGGGGTAAAAGCGCATATCGTTGCCGGGTGAGTTGCCCGATATCATGTTCATGCGCAGCGCGTCCGCGCCGTATTGGTCTATGACGTCCTGCGGGTCGATGCCGTTGCCGAGGGATTTTGACATTTTGCGCCCCTTGTCGTCGCGCACAATGCCGTGGATGAAGGCTGTTTTGAACGGCACGTCGCCCATGTATTCCATGCCGGAGAATATCATTCTTGCCACCCAGAGGAAGATTATCTCATAGCCGGGGCAGACGACGGTCGTGGGGTACCAGTAATCAAGCTCCGGCGTCTTGTCCGGCCAGCCGAATACCTCAAACGGCCACAGCGCGGAGGAGAACCACGTGTCGAGCACGTCCGGGTCGCGCTCTATGTTAGCCGAGCCGCACTTTTCGCATTTGTCCGGATCCGCGCGGCTGACGGTGATATGCCCGCACTCGGCGCAGTACCACGCGGGTATCTGGTGCCCCCACCAGAGCTGGCGCGATATGCACCAGTCGCGCACGCCCTCCATCCAGTTCGTGTATATCTTCGAGAAACGCTCCGGCGCGAACTTTACGCGCCCGCCGCGCACGGTCTCCAGCGCGGGGCCCGCGAGCGGCTTCATTGTCACGAACCACTGCGGGCTCGTTATGGGCTCGATCGTCGTGCCGCAGCGCTCGCACTTGCCGACGCTGTGCGCGTGTTCCTCCGTTTTCTCTAAAAGCCCGAGCGAGGCTAAGTCGGAGACTATCGCGCGGCGGGCCTCAAAGCGATCCAGACCGTCATACTTGCCGCCGTTTATTATTTTTGCGTCATTGTCCATTATGAGTATCTGCGAGAGATCGTGGCGCTGCCCGACCTCAAAGTCGTTCGGGTCGTGACAGGGCGTTATTTTTACACAGCCTGTGCCAAACTCCATTTCTACGTATTCGTCGGCGATGACGGGTATCTCGCGGTCGGTAAGCGGCAGGACGACGCTCTTGCCTATCAAATGCGTGTAGCGCGCGTCCCCGGGGTTGACGGCGACGGCGGTGTCGCCCAGCATCGTTTCGGGGCGCGTCGTAGCGACGGTCACGTGGCCGGAGCCGTCTTTGAGCGGATATTTTATATGCCAGAGGTGTCCCGGTTCCTCCTCGTGTTCAACCTCCACGTCGCTGAGCGCCGTGACGCAGTGGGGGCACCAGTTGATGATGCGCTCGCCCTTGTATATCAGGCCCTTTTCGTACAGGCGGACAAAGACCTCGCGCACGGCGCGGGAGCAGCCCTCGTCCATCGTGAAGCGCTCGCGCTCCCAGTCGCACGACGAGCCGAGCAGCTTTAGCTGTTCTATGATCCGGCCTCCGTATTTGCGCTTCCACTCCCAGACTTTTTCGACGAACGCTTCGCGCCCGAGATCATAGCGCGTCAGGCCCTGCTTCCGCAGCTCTTCGACAACGCGAGCCTGCGTGGCGATGCCCGCGTGGTCCGTGCCGGGGACCCACACGGCGGCGTATCCCTGCATACGGCGGAAACGCGTCAGAACGTCCTGGATCGTGTTGTCCAGCGCGTGGCCGAGGTGGAGCTGACCCGTGACGTTTGGGGGGGGGATTACTATGGAAAACGGCTTTTTCGCCGGGTCCGGTTCCGCGTGGAAATACCCTCCGTCCAGCCACAGCTTATATATCCTTTTTTCTGTTTTAGCGGGGTCGTATGTCTTCTCGAGCTGCGTCATTATAGATCGCCCTTTCTTTTCGCGAGAGTTGACCGCGCTTTAGCGCGGCGCCGGTGTTTCAGCGCGCGTCGGTGACGTATTCGCGGTATTTTTCAAACGCCGCGCGGTCCAGCGAGACTTTTATCTCCACACTGCCGTCCGTGTAATTCGCTTCCGTGACGAAGCCGCCTTTGTATAATTCATCGACGAGCGCGCCGTTTGAATACGGTATGCCGAGCGTCACGCGGCGCGG
>JAISAA010000063.1 GCA_031266955.1 Oscillospiraceae bacterium
GAGGAGGCGGAGATCATCGTCGGCGAAAAGCACGTGACGTTCAAAAGCGGGAACACGAGGCTTGTCTCCCGCCGGCTGATAGGCGATTATCTGAACTACCGCACGGCCGTCCCGCAGACAAATAAATACGAGCTTTTGGTATCGAGGCGCGAAATATACGACGCGGTCGAGCGCGTTTCTCTGATAATAAACGAAAGCAAGGCGCAGGGAGCGGTGCGCTGTGTGTTCGGCGACGGCGTGCTGTTTTTGACGACGAGCACCGTGGTGGGAAGCGCCTCGGACGAATGCGCCGTCACCGGGGACGGCGAGAAGCTTGAGATCGGCTTCAGCAAGAGATATCTGCTCGACACGCTGAAGGCAGCGCCGGCGGACGAGCTGCGTCTCGCCCTCACGTCACCGGAAAAGCCGTGCGTCGTAACCTCCGGCGACGCCGGGGACGAGAGCTTTTTGTATATGATCCTGCCGGTGGCGCTCGGAAAAGGAGAGGCGCGCGCCGATGCGTAAGATACAGATACCGGTAGTACAAACGATAGCCGTAAAGGATGAGTTCATAAAGCTCGACAGTCTCTTAAAGCTCGCCGGCGCGGTCTCGACGGGCGGGGAGGCCAAGGAGCTGATACAAAGCGGACAGGTGCTCGTGGACGGCATTCCCGTAACGGCGCGCGGACGCAAGATAAAGGACGGTATGACGGTCCGGGTGAGAAACAAAATACTGCGCGTCAAGGCAGCCCGGGAAATATGATCTTGGAGTCGCTTGAGGTCGAGGGCTTCCGCAATTACGGTGCGGCGAAGGCGGAGTTTTCCCCCGGCGCGAACATTATTTTCGGAAAGAACGCGCAGGGGAAAACAAATCTGCTCGAGGCCGTCTGTCTGCTCACCGGCGGGCGCAGCCACCGCGGCGCGCGCGACCGCGACATGATAAGCTTCGGCGGGGACTCGGCGCGTATAGAAGCGCGCGTTCAGGCGTTCGGGCGGGAGGTCGCGCTCGAGCTGCGCCTGCGCCGCGCGGGGCGGCGTGAGACGCGGCGCAACGGAGTGAAGCTGACGCGGGCGGGCGAGCGATCCGGGATAATGACGGCCGTGATGTTCGAGCCGGAGGATTTAGAGCTCGTGCGCGGCGGCGCGGCGGCGCGGCGCGCGGAGCTCGACAAGTGCATTTCTCAGCTCCGCCCGGCTTACGCCTCGGCGCTGGCCGGCTTTAACAGGCTGTACGCGGGCAAGCTGAAGATATTGGGGAGCTTTCGCGAAAAGCCGTCGCTGCTCGACGCGCTGGACGATTACAACCGCGGGCTGTGCCAGTACGGCGCGAAGCTGATATTTTACCGCGCGTCCTTCGTCAGAAAGCTCGCCGAGCGGGCGCGGCGCGTACACCGCGAATGCTCCGGGGAGGCCGAAACGCTCGAGCTGCGCTATAAGACCGAGCGCGGCGCGGCGCCGGACGGCTCGGGCCCGGCGCCGGAGGAAATGCGCGCCGTCGCCGAAGCGCTCGCCGCGCGCCAAAGCGAGCACCGGGAACACGAAATAGCCTCCGGGACATGCCTCACCGGCGCGCAGCGCGACGACTTGGAGCTGCTCATAAACGGCGTCCCGGCGCGCTCGTTCGCGTCACAGGGTCAGGCGAGGACCGCGGCGCTGGCTATAAAGCTCGCCGAGCGCGAGCTCATGACGGAGGAGACGGGCGAAGCTCCCGTTTTGCTTCTCGACGACGTCCTGTCCGAGCTCGACGAAACGCGGCGGGAGTTCGTTCTGGGAAAAATACGCGGCGGACAGGTGCTTATCACGTGCTGCGAGCCGGGGGAAATACCGCTGCCGGACGGCGGCGGGGCCCTGCAGGCGGAGGGCGGAAAAATAACGCGGAGGGACAAGGCGGTATGTATTTGATTTTGGAGCAGGAGAACATCGTCGCGGAGGACGACGTGATCGGGATCTTCGATCTCGACAATGTCTCCCGGTCGTTCCTGTCACGGGAATATCTCTCGGCCGCCGAGAAATCGGGGCGGCTGAAAAACGTAGCGGAGGGACTGCCGAAGACGCTGATAGTCGCGGACGGAAACGACTACGTATCGCAGTGGGCGACCGCGCGGATCATGGCGCGAAGGCTGAACGCTTTATCGGAAGATTTTTAGGAGGATCATATGTCGGAAAATATCAACAGCGCGCTCGGCGCGGCGTCGGACTACGACGCGTCGCAGATACAAGTGCTCGAAGGGCTCGAGGCGGTACGGAGAAGGCCCGGTATGTACATCGGCTCGACGAGCTCGTCCGGGCTGCATCATCTTGTCTATGAGATAGTGGACAACGCGATAGACGAGGCGCTCGCCGGCTTTTGCACGGAGATTTTCGTCGCGATACGGGACGGCGACGTCATAGAGGTCCGTGACAACGGCCGCGGCATACCCGTGGATATACAGGAGCAGACGGGAAAATCCGCGCTCGACGTCGTTTTCACGGTGCTGCACGCGGGCGGGAAATTCGGCGGCGGCGGCTACAAGGTCTCAGGCGGTCTGCACGGCGTCGGCGCGAGCGTCGTCAACGCGCTGTCCGAATGGCTGATAGCGCGCGTCCACCGGGACGGAAAGATACACGAAATGCGCTTTTCGCGCGGGGATATAACGCAAGAGCT